>DASPJH010000583.1:0-3425 GCA_035628715.1 Bacteroidia bacterium | reverse complement strand
CTCCCACTAATTCCCGAAGGCGCTCCAGGTATACCGTCGGGTCGTATAAACCATCAATATGGTCAATACGAAGGCCCTTAAACACACCTTCCTCCGTCAGTTTTTTAATATAAGAATGATAATAATTAAATACTTCCCCATTCTGAATATTTAAACAAATAAGGCTGTTAACCGTAAAAAACCTGCGGTAATTGATACGTGTATTTGTTTCCTCCCAATGGCAAAGGCGGTATTCCTGCTCACCCGTTATCCTGATAATATCTTTTTCAGAGGCATTTATTTTAGCCAGCCTGTCTTCAATATAACTGCGGGTTAAGTCATTACCCATTAATGAAGTAAGCCAGTCACGCAGGTTTTCGTTACCCGATTTTGCAGCTTCAGTAAATTGCCTTATTTCATCCGGTATATTCTCACCTTCCAGTATACGGGTGTATGATGCGGGCTTAACCGGGTATACAAAATCGAAGTACTGTAAACCGAGGCGCCCATTTTTAACGGCGATTTTCAAATCCCCTTTGCCGATAGCATCTTCCAAAGGCGCGCCCAGGAAAGGCACCATCAGCCGGTTGTCCAGCTTTGGGTTTTCAATTATATCAAAATAATTATACCATTTTGATTTTTTGCCTTTTTCCAGCACATCGGCCAGCCATTCGTTATCAGGGCTAAAGGCCATGTGATTGGGCACAATATCCTGTATCCAGCCAATGCCGCTCTCGTCCAGTTTTTTGCAAATTTCCCGTAATTGCTCTTCGGTACCGATTTCAGGGTTTATGCATAAAGGGTTTATTCCGTCGTACCCGTGCATACTGCCCGAAACGGCGGAGAATATGGGGGACGCATATATAGCGCCCACACCCAGTTTTTGCAGGTAGGGAATTATTTTTTCAAAGTGGTTAAAGGTAAAACCCTTGTGAAACTGGATGCGATATGTAGATACAGGGTTATACATTAGTTTACTATTTTTTTACCGGGTTCATCAGCAGTACGGTAGAGCGGCTTTGTACCTCTATTTCTTCACCGGGTTTGCATTCACCGTTCTCATTGGTAATTTCACCGGTATGCGTGTCAAGAATTTTTATCCAGCAGGTTCCGTATTTGGGGCCGGGCAACCTGAATTTTAACGCTTCGTGGTGGGCATTAAAAATTACATAAAAGTTATCATCAACAATGGTTTCACCTTTATTACCGTGGGTATGAATACCGTGACCATTAAGGAACACGCCCAGCGATTTGGCAAAATCATGCTTCCAGTTTTCATCCTGCATTTGCTCGCCGTTGGGCTGAAACCAGGCAATATCTTCTACCTTGCTACGCCGGAAGGACTGTCCCTGGAACCATTTGCGACGGCAAAAAATGTCGTGCTCATAACTAAGCTTTATAAGCTTGCGGGTGAAATCAAGCAGGCTTTGATCAGCATTTTTCCAGTCTACCCATGATATTTCGTTATCCTGGCAATACGCATTGTTGTTCCCCTGCTGAGTGCGGCCCATTTCATCGCCTGCCACCAGCATGGGTATCCCCTGTGATAAGAACAAAGTGGCCAGGAAATTTCGTTTTTGCTTAAGCCTGAGCGCATTAATTTCCTTATTGTCCGTTGGCCCTTCAGCTCCACAGTTCCATGAGCGGTTATGACTTTCACCGTCTTTGTTATCCTCCCCGTTAGCTTCATTATGTTTTTCGTTGTAAGAAACCAAATCGTGGAGTGTAAAACCATCGTGGGCAGTTATAAAATTAATACTTGCCGTTGGCTTTCTGCCATCGTCAAAATAAAGGTCTGAGCTGCCTGTAAACCTGGCCGCAAACTCGCCCAGCATACTGTCGGCTCCCCGCCAGTAATCACGCATGCAATCCCGGTATTTACCGTTCCATTCGCTCCACCCGTGAGGAAAATTGCCCACCTGGTAACCGCCCTCACCCACATCCCAGGGTTCAGCAATCAGCTTCACCTGGGATATAATCGGGTCCTGGTGAATAATATCAAAAAATGCGCTCAGGCGGTTTACCTCGTGCAGCTCCCTTGCCAGTGTGGCCGCTAAATCAAACCTAAACCCATCTACGTGCATTTCCAGTATCCAGTAACGCAGGCTGTCCATTATCAGGCGCAGTACATTGGGCAAGTTGGCATTAAGGGTATTGCCGGTTCCTGTATAATCCATGTAAAACCGCTTGTCGTCCATCAGCCGGTAATACGATGCGTTGTCAACTCCCCTGAAACATAGCGTTGGGCCCATGTGGTTACCTTCAGCAGTGTGATTGTACACAACATCCAGTATTACCTCAATACCGGCTTTGTGCAGCTCCTTCACCATGTTTTTGAACTCGGTAACCTGCTCGCCCATAATGCCGCTTGAAAACCGCACATCGGGAGCAAAATATCCAATGGTGTTATATCCCCAGTAGTTATTCAGGCCCTTTTCTTTTAAATAACGGTCGGTTATAAAATGATGAACCGGCATTAGTTCCACTGTTGTTATGCCCAGCTCCTTCAGGTATTTTATTGTTTCCGGGTGTGCCAGCCCTGCGTATGTACCCCTTATATTTTCCGGTATTTTATCACACAGTTTGGTAAACCCTTTTACATGCATCTCATAAATAACCGTTTTATGCATAGGTATCCTGGGCTGCTCGTCCCCTTCCCAGTCAAAGTCCGGGCTTACAACCACCGACTTAGGCAAAAACGGGGCGCTATCCATCTCGCTGTAGCTTAAATCCTCCGTTTTGCTGCCCAGCCGGTACCCAAACAGCGAGTCGTGCCACTCTACCTTTCCGGCAATGGCTTTAGCGTAAGGGTCAATAAGTAATTTATTGTGGTTGAAGCGATGCCCGTTATACGGCTCATACGGGCCATAGACGCGGTAGCCATACAACTGCCCGGGCTTTATACCGGGCAGGTAGGCATGCCATATATTGGCGGTTTCTTCCTGCAGTTTAATCCTGTGGGTTTCACTCCCCTTAGGGTCGTTAAACAAACATAACTCAACCCCCGTGGCGTTCTCGGTATAAATCGCGAAATTGGTGCCTTCCCCGTCAAATGTGGCTCCCAGCGGGAATGGACTCCCAAGGTAAACTTCCATAGTTATTTATCAGTCTTTTTATTTATGGTTTAATTGGTCAATCCGGCTATTCATACACCGCATTTACCCATTCATCTTTTTTGCAGCGGGAACATTTTCCATCCTTATTATCAGCGCCTTGCTGATGCCCCCCGCAATTCGAACAAATTTTCAGAGGGCTTTGTTTTTGTTCTTTTTTTAATTCTTTATCCCATTCAGGAACTATTGACAGCCCCGGCTTGCTTTCCTCCTCCTTTATTAAAGAAAACGTACCGTTCGATTCCATATAGAGCCGCTTTACACTCCCCAGGCTCCTCAGTTCGTAATGCCTGAGCTGGGCAAACAATCGCTCTTTGCTTACCCTTATTTTCT
>DASPJH010000582.1:0-5319 GCA_035628715.1 Bacteroidia bacterium | reverse complement strand
AAAATCAGCCTTGCGGGTCCATTGATTGCCGGCGGGGTCATACTCCCACCAGTCATACATTAATTTCTGGTTAAAACTATCGTTGCCAATACCTACATACCCCTTGCCGTTAATAGCTAAACTCACGCAAAAAGACCGTTCGTATTTCACTCCCGGAACATTGCCAATATTGTCCCAGGTATCAGTAGCAGGGTCGTATTCCATAAAATCTTTATAACCTACACCGCCACCGCTGTATAGTTTGTCTCCAATGGCAAAACAAACCCCTGCATCACGGCCGCCGGTGAAACTCTGTTTTTGAACAGCCTGCCCCCTCAGCATTGCCGAACAAAACACCAAAATGGTAGTAAATAGATAAGGTAAAAATCTGTTCATTATATTAGTATTAATGATTGGGATGACGGCTGGTTTTTACCGCTTGTAAGAGTTTTTATACCAGCCTGCCGGGTTTTTATATATTACCGGCTTTTTGTCATTTTTATGATAGTAATTCCCTTTCTATATTCCCTTATTTTGTATAAAATTTTTCCGAATAGCCTCTTAAATCCTACCTTAATAGCCCAATGAATAATTTTTCAGGAATAATCCTGTACAACAATCGGGGAATGAAATACCTGCTGTTACCAAAGTACCACTGGCTAAGGCACCTGGTATACATTTCCTTTATCTGCACCTTTTGGTTACTGTATGGATGGAGATATATCGTGTCCCTCCAGTTGGTGGCTATACTGCAGCTGGCTGCCTATGCCTTTTCCTATGTGATTGTCATTTATTTCAACCTTCAGTTCCTGATGCCGAGGCTGCTGTACCGCAATAAAATATGGCAGTACCTGGTAATCACTTACTGTACTTTTGTTGTGGGATATGTTATCCAGGATGTTATATATGTTGAAAACTGGAACGAATTTGCTTACGGGTGGCGGCTAACTGAGGACAATGTACTGGACCGGGCACGTGATATGGGCATCAATGCCATTACATTTATCATGTTTCTGGCTGTGGGCTGGGCATTCAGAACTTTTAAAATGTGGCTGACCGGCGAGCAGCGCATACAGCAGTTGCAGGCAGAAACACTGCAGGCCGAGCTTAGCAATCTGAAAAACCAGGTAAACCCGCATTTTCTTTTTAACACCTTCAACAGTCTGTACGTTACCAGTAAAACCAGCCCGGAAAAGGTGCCGGATATGATACTGGACCTGGCCGACCTGATGCGCTACCAACTGGAAGAATGCAGCCGCGAAAAAGTGCCCCTGAAAAGTGAAATTAGCTACATAAAAAATTTCATCGGTATAGAAAAAGTAAGAAAAGATAAAGCTGAGATAAAATTTTCTGTGAAAGGCAAAACGGATGGCATAATGGTAGAACCCTTGCTATTTGTGACGTTGGTAGAAAATGCATTCAAGCACGGACTGGGGAAATTAGAAGATGGATATGTTTTTATAACATTCAGCACACGTAATGGCAACGAACTGCATCTAACAGTTAAGAACAACAAACCTGCCGGGCAACTGAACGGTAAAATCCAGGGCCACGGAATAGGCCTTGCTAACCTTAAAAAGCGGCTGCACCTTGGATATCCAGGGAGACACCGGCTGGAAATTGTTGAAACTGAAGATGAATTTATTGCCAACTTACAATTACAAGTGTAATGAAATGTTTAGTTATTGATGATGAACCCCTTGGCCGCAAAGGGATGGCTCTGCTTATTAACGAACTGCCCTCGGTAGAGTTGCTTGAAAGTTTTGGTAACGCGCTGGATGCAGGTGTTTATATGCAGCAAAATCCGGTGGATCTCATTTTCCTGGATATTGAAATGCCGCGCATCAGCGGTATTGATTTCCTTAAAAATCTTACCAACCCGCCCATGGTAGTCTTCACTACAGCTTATCCCCAGTATGCTGTTGAGGGATATGAACTAAATGTAGTTGATTACCTGGTGAAACCTATCCGGTTTGAACGTTTTTTCAAAGCTGTTTCAAAAGCACAGGCCATATACCATGCCACGCAGGGCCTTAACGGTAACGGATATACTAATGGTACTTATGTAATGGAAGACGACCACGTATTTGTGCGCGCCGACCGGAAGTTTGTGAAACTATACCTGAAAGACATCAATGTGATTGAAGGTTTGAAAGATTATTCGATCATCCATACGGGTGATGAAAAAACGGTAACTGCCATGAACCTGAAAACAATTGAAAACCAGCTGCCGCCCGAGTTTTTCATCAGGGTAAATAAGTCATACATTGTAAACAAAAACCATATTTCGCAGGTAGAAAGCGATGTGGTATACATTGGCAAGCGCCAGGTGCCTGTAGGCGAACGTTACCGCCAGGAGTTTTTTGACAGGGTTATTAAGGACAGGTGGATGAAGAGGTAATTCTTCAGTTAGACAATATGCTAATGTGCTAATTAAATTAAAGGCGAAATCAGTAATGGTTTCGCTTTTTTGTTTACCCTGAAGTCACGGGTTAGCTCATTTACCCCCCGGACTAAAGTCACGGGGTTACTGAATAAGGATTCTACCAGTTTTGGAATACAGTTGGAATTCGCGCTAATTATCATATCGGCATATTAGCAACATTGGTAAATTAAATTTTACTTCTGCCCAAAAATTGCCCTGTCCAGCGAAAACTTGCCCGGCCCGGCAACCAGCAGTACCACTGTTATAAGAAAATAGATAAGGGCTAATTCATAAGAAGGTTTGCCCACAAACGGGTCGCCTTTAATAATAGCATGGCGGTATACGGCAAATCCCATGGTGCACAGGATGCCAAAGCCTGAAATAGGGGTAAGCAAACCCACCACTAGGAACATTCCGCCAACAAACTCGCTAATGGCAGCTAATGCCTGTAATATTCCGGGTATTTCACTGCTGGTTCCCATCCAGCCAAAAGGGTCCTTAATCTTGTTCTGGCCATGAAACATGAGGGCAATGCCTACAGCTATCCTGAGCAGGAGAATTGCTGCCGAATATGCATTGTTAGACTTTAGTACCTTAAAAATGTTTTTCATCAATTTAACAGTAAGGAATCCAGTGATATTGTATCCTGTTTAAATGAATCGGGATTAAAGCCAGAGTCAAGATTTTTTACCCAATCGGGCATAGTGCCTATCAGGGGCAGGTTTTCCTGTGCGCTTTTAGCCATTTCGTGGCTGGGATACTTATTGATAAGTTCTTCATACGCCGCGCGAGACTTGGGATAGTCACCCATCTTTTCCAGCAGAAATCCTTTATTGAACAAAGCTGTCCCGGCTTCAAACTCTTTGTCGGGGTAGCGGTAGCTTACAATATTATATAATTCCACCGCTTTGCTAAAGTTTCCTGCTTCCTGGTATATAGTGGCTGCTTTTAAAAGGTATACGGGTGAGCTTTTATCCTTCTCAAATTTATTGGCAAATTCAATATACAATTCAGCGCGCTGCACGGCCATTTCAGGGTTGGCCTTTACTGCCGATGCTTCCGAAACTTCAATTTTCTGCTTCAGCTTTCTTTTTTCAGCATTGCATCCGGCAAAAAAAATCACTGATAAAACAAGGAGTATATAATAAGAAGGCCTCATATTTTGTGCGTATATGCGAACAAAAATAAGCAGAAACCTTAAATTAATTCAATGAGACGTTAGCGCAGCCTTCTTTTTAAGCTGTATCATCAGTAAAGTTATCACCAGCGAGCCAATAACCGTTGGCCCCAGCCATACAGCCACATCTGGCAGCCAGCGGTTGTTAACAGCCAAAAATGCGGTAACCGTGGCAATATAACCGCCCATCATACCCTGCAGGTGGCGGTATAGCCAAAACTTCGGGTCAGTGGGCTTTACCAGGTATAGCCGCACTGTTCTTGCAATAGTAAATATACCGATAGCAGAAAATACAATAGCCACCCAGCCCATAGTATTGCCACTGCCTGTTAAAACAAAACCCAGTACCAGCATTCCGGCATTTGTGATCAATACTACAGCATCCACCAGGTAATCGTACCACTTAGGCTTCTGGCCGTTGTGCAGTTGCTTTTGGGCCAGCGCCCGGCGGGCATTCCATATACTGTAAAAGCTGAAAACGCCTACCAGTAGAAGGAAAATGTTACTTTTTACAATAGCCATAAACAACGCAGTAGCTATAACTATCATCATACTAAAGAAATAAATACGGCCCGGAATGCGGTGATTGGCAGGCTTGTTGCGAAAGGCAATAGCCACCGGCGCTGACAACAGCGCCAAACCGCCTGAGACAATATGCATATACAGCGATAATTTTAAAAGAATTTCCATAGTTTAAAATTTTTACCAAAATTGCCACGCCATTAGCAACTGAACTATAAACTCACGATAATACCCTGATTTTACAGGCTGAAGCACCGATATAACAGAGTGGGCAGTAAACACAGGGATAGTAAAAAGAATATTAAGTATTTTTAACACAGGTATGAATATTAGGAAAATAGCGCTACTTGTAGCTTTTTTAGGCTTATTTGCCGGCACACAGGCGCAAAACAGGCAACTTACTGTTGAAGAATGCATTATGGAACAGCGGGGAAAGCTGTATCCCGCTACATTAAAATCGCTAAACTGGCTGCCAGGCACCGATAAGATTTCCTGGCTGGAAGAAGACCCCGCCAATAAAGACCTTGAAAGGCTGGTAATACTGGATATTCCTACTAAAAATAAAAGTTATGTAACGCTGGAAGATGTCAATTTCGGGCTGAAGAACTTTAAGGTGATGTACTCATCCCCTTCGGAGTCGTTAAAAGATTTCAAAAAATGGCCGCCTATCAGCTGGGAATCTGCCAATGTGATGCAGCTGCGCAGTGGTAATAAGCTGTATAATTTTGATTATACCAACCGCGGTTTCTGGCAGGATAACTTCCTCCCCGCCGGTGCCCAAAACGAAGACCGCCACAAAGCCACCGGCCATATTGCCTATACAAATGGTAATAACCTGTATATAAAGCCTAAAAACGGCAATGAGTTTGCCATCACCTACGACACCCTGCCCGGTATTGTAAACGGCCAAAGCGTACACCGCAACGAGTTTGGAATAAACAAAGGCATTTTTTGGAACAATGCAGGAAACATGCTTGCCTATTACCACATGGACGAAAGCATGGTAACCGACCTGAGTTATTACGGGTTTAACTCTTATCCCGGTAAAAACACCAATTTCCGTTATCCAATGGCGGGGCAAACCAGCCACCAGGTAAAGGTAGCTGTGTACAATACTGCAACCCGGAGAATTGCTTACCTGGAAACCGGCGAACCGGTGGAGCAATACCTTACCAACGTTACCTGGAGCCCGGATGATAAATACATTTATGTAGCC
>DASPJH010000581.1:0-6952 GCA_035628715.1 Bacteroidia bacterium | reverse complement strand
CCGGTGATGCCTCTGATGATTATGGCATCAATAGGCTGACTTTTAACTACCGTTTCCTGAAAAGCGACGATGCAGGCAAAATGCGCCAGGGTATGATTATCGTGCCCATTCGCGGTAACGGAACCGGGGCCGACCGCCAGTTTTACCATATATGGGATTTGAGCGCAATTAACCTGCAGCCCAGCGAGGAAATTGAATACTATTTTGAAGTATTTGATAACGACGGGGTAAACGGTAGCAAAAGTGCGAAAAGCATGGTGAAAACCTTCCGGGCGCCTACCTCTGAGGAGATTGAAGCGGATATTTCGCAAAGCAGCGAGGCTATTAAGGATAAAATGAACAAGGCCATCCAGCAAACCCAAAAAATTGATAAGCAAATAAAGGATTTGCAGAAAAAGATGGTGGAGAAAAAGAACCTGACCTGGGAAGACAAGCAGGAGATACAGGAACTTTTGGATAAGCAAAAAGAGCTGCAAAAACAGGTGGAAGACCTGAAAATGGAGAACCTGAAGAAGAATATCAAGGAAAACGAGTTTAAAAATGCTGATAAAGAGCTGCTGGATAAGCAGGAGGAGCTGAACCGCCTGTTTGAGGAAGTGTTTGACGAGAAGATGAAGGAGATGATGAAACAGCTGGAAGAAATGATGAAGCAGCAAAACAAGGAACAGCTGAACGAGGAACTGGAAAACATGAAGTTGGACAACAAAGACGCTAACAAACAGCTGGACCGCCTGCTGGAACAATACAAAAAGCTGGAAGTAGAGAAAAAACTGGACGAGGCTATAAAGAAGCTGGATGAACTGGGCGACAAGCAGGAAAAACTGGCCGACGAAACCGAGAAAAACCTTGATACAAAAGACCCTGAAAAACAGAAAGAGCTGGAGCAAAAACAGGAGGAGCTGAACAAGGAGTTTGATAAGCTGAAGGAAGATATGAAGGAAGTGGAGAAGCTGAACAAAGAGCTGGAAAAACCTGAAGAGCTTGGCCTTGAAGAGAAGGATGAGGATATGAAGGAGATTGACAAGGATATGAAGGACAGTGAAAAAGACCTTGAGCAGAAACAGAACAAAGAGGCTGAGAAAAAGCAGCGCAAAGCGGCTAAAAAGATGAAGGAAGCCAGCGAGCAAATGCAGCAGATGCAGCAGCAGAAACAGAAGGAACGCAAGGTTGAAGACTATAACACGCTTAGAGAGATACTGGATAATGTGATTGAGCTTTCTTTTGAGCAGGAACGTGTGATGGAAGCGCTCAAAACCGTTACCGGGTATAATCCCCAACTGGTGGAGCTTACCCAGCGCCAGCGCAAAATGAAGGACGATGCAAAGATTATTGAGGATAGCTTATTGGCGCTAAGCAAGCGTGTGGTGGAAATGCGCACCTACATTAACCGCGAGGTGAGCGAGATGAATGCCAATATGGATAAGGCCATTAAAGCATTGGGCGACCGGCATATTCCGCTGGGACGCAGCTATGAGCAGTATGTAATGACCAACCTGAATAACCTGGCTGTGATGCTGAGCGAGGTGCTGAAAAACATGCAGGAGGATATGCAGAGTGGCTCAGGGCAGGGCGAGCAGCAGTCTAATAATGCCCGTAAGAAAAAGGCCAAGGATGCAAGCACACTGAAACAAATGCAGGAGGAACTGAATAAACAGTTGAAGGAAATGCAGGAAGGCCAGAAAAAAGGCGAGGGTGAAAAAGGAGAGAACGGGAAAAAGAATGGCAACAAGGGCCAGAACGGAGAAGAAGGTGAGGGCATGAGCAGTAAAGAGTGGGCCAAGCTGGCCGCCCAGCAGGAAGCCCTGCGCCGGCACCTGAATGAACTGGAGAAACAACTGAAGCAGGAAGGTAATGAAGGTAAACTGGGCGATTTGAAAAAAACCCAGGATTTGATGGAAGAAGTGGAAAAAGACCTGGTGAATAAACGCCTTACCCTTGAAACCCTGAAACGGCAGCAGGAAATTTTAACCCGCCTGCTGGATCATGAAAAGGCTGAAAAAGAACGCGAAACCGATAACGACCGCAAGAGTAACGAAGGCAAGGAACTGGAGCGCAAATTGCCTCCATCAGTGGAAGAATATCTGAAACAGAAAAATAAAGAGCAGGAATTATTAAAAACCATTCCTCCTGATTTGCGCGAATATTATAAAAACAAAGCCCGCGAATATTTTAAACAGATTGGAGGCGAGTAGGGGCTCAATATTTTGAGCCCTCTTATTAAAATATTTTAAGCCCGGCAAATTGAACCAGGTTTGAACAAACTTCTGAAAGTTAGTCAAACCTGAATTTTATTCCCTGATTTTTTCCACGCACTTCTATAATCTATAAGGGCCTTATAAACTCCAGGGCTGTGCGGTATAACTACTTGTTCACGGTGCGGGAGAACTGATGATAAATTATCAGTGTCAATTTTTTTAGCCGTAGAAATACAAATTACTTTTTTTAAAACTTTGCTCGTAGTAGTTTTAAAAGGATTAAGGGTTCTGAAGTATATATTTCCTGTGCCAACCGAGGGTTTATCACCAAAATCTGTATAACATTCTATTCGTTTAATTTGACTCCATTCGATAAATTGTTTCCCGTTCCAAAAAGAATTTACAAAAACTCCTTCGCTGTTTAGTACTATATGGTCCCTGTCGGAACTGTAAAAATAAAATCCTGCAACAGGTATTATTATCCAGATTAAATAAACAGCAGCTTCTTTGGAAAACACTAATAGTAAAAAACAAATAAATACAATTTTAAATACATTAAATGAATAACCCGAAGTTTCGGAAGTATTAAGCTTGAATTTTTGTTCAGGTAATAGCTCGTTATTATCCATTTACTTAACGGAGATTAAGTTAGTTTTCCAGCTCATTCTTCACCGGTGTCAATGTATACCCTTCTTTTTTAAGAAGTTCCACCAAGCCTTTATCACCGCCCAGGTGGCCGGCACCAAAAGCAAACAGCGTAGGTTTTTCAGCCGCCATGGTTTTTATTTTGGCAATCCACTCCTGGTTACGGTTGTCCAGCAATATATCTTTGTACTCCACCATATTACCCATGTGGGCGTGCATAAACGCTACCGATTTATCAAAATCCTGGCTTCTGTACATCTGCACCAGGCCGTTAAATGTTTGTTTCTCTTTATTCCACTCGCGCACTACACGCAGCAGCTCTTTTGCCTGTATATGTTCCGGTATCGTATCAAACAGGCTTAGCTGGCCTTCCAGTGTTTCCACCTCTTTCACTTCTTTTCCCTGTGCGCGTGCCAGCTTGGTAAGCTCTACCTCGTACGATTTCGGAAACTCGCAGCCTATCATTTTAGGAAGGGTGGCAATAATAAAAAACATCGGGCTCATCATGCCGTACATATTCACATCCACACCCACACTGTCGTTAAAAAACTTCCTTATTTCCTCGTACTCCTTTTCAGTATAAAAGTCTTTCAGTTTTTTGCCCTCCATCATAAACGATTCCATAAACGTCACCATGTGCATAGGGTTATCGGCATCCACCACCTCCAGCACCAGCTGCTGGCTCTTTTCCAGCTTGCTTTTCAGGCTGTCGCTTATTTTAAAATCTATTGGGCACAAAATATGGATGGTTCCATACAGGTAAGAGGGCTGTTTCAGTCCGTTACCACTTATTTCCCAAAGCCAGGTTTGTGTAGAAACTTCGGTGTCCTTTTTATCCTTTTTCTTGTCTTTCTTATTTTTCTTATCCGGACTTTGCGAAAATCCCTGTATAAACAACAGTGAAGTAAGCAGCAGCGCCAGTGTTTTAATCATTTTCATAAACTTGTTTTTTGTTTCAAATATAAATTATAAGGTATTAGGATAAACACTTAAAACTCACCGAGGTTTTAGGTTACATAAAATGCTTACATAATATTAAGTACCTTCGAAAGTAATGAAACGGCATTTTTTATTGCTGCTTATTATGTTTCCTGCATTCTGCTTCGGACAGGATACCAAAAAGAAATTTCCCGCTGATATAAAAGGCGACTGGTATATTTCTATGATGGTTTTTAACTACGATACGGTGAATGCCACAAAATTTGAAACCCTGGTTACTTATTACTGGAACCAGGAGATACTGAACGGGAAGGAACCAACTGCATCAGATAGCCTGGAGCTGGAAGAAACTATGCCCGAGATACAGGAGTTATTCAGGACGATTCAAAATGTTACGCTTACATTTTACGACAGCGGCTATAACATGATTATTCCTGGCGACGAATTTAACGAGAGGGATACCGGGACATATACCTACAATAAAGCCACCGGCACACTACAGTTTTACTCGGGTGCAAATAAAGACAGCAGGTATTATATGGACCAAAACGGGTTATTGGTTGGTGTACTGGTGGAGGAAGAAGACGAACGGGAGATAGTGTTTTTCAGCAGGAAAAGAGCCGTTCCTGGGAAATAATAACTGTTGGTTTTATAACAGTTTTAAAAAAACACTCAATATCTACGAGGTTTTGAGTATTGAGAACCTGGATAAATAAACAGGGTACTACGAACCTTTCTCGCTGTAAATAACTGCCAGTAACGTTTCTCCCACGGCTTTCAGGGTGTTGCGGTCGATAACGTCCATGTCATCGTCGTGCGTATGCCAGAAATCGCCAAAACCCCCACCGGGTTTTAAATGGATAATATCAATAGTAGGAATACCACGCAGGTTATTTACATAATAGTGGTCGTCAATTATGGCCCCGTAATCCTGGAACATAAAGTAATTGTAATGGCCCAGTTTATTGGCGGTTTGCCATACTTTCTGCTGCACTTCACCTGCTACCTGTTTAGAAAAACCTTCCATCAGGAACGTGGCGTTAGGTGCGCCAACCATATCCAGGCCAATTCCATAAGTGGCTTTATAATCTGGTTTGTGAGGATTGCGGCCCCAGTATTGTGATCCCAGGCAGAAAGAATGGTCTATGCTGGTGTTGCCCCAGTCTTCCGAATCAAAAAATATAATATCAACGCCAATATCGGGGCGTTTCAGGTGAAGTTGGCGGGCTATTTCAAGCAATACTCCTATGCCGCTGCCACCGTCGTTGGCACCTAAAATGGGTTTGTCCTTATCCTTAGTGTCCTGCTCAGCAATGGGGCGTGTATCCCAATGGGCAAACAACACAATCCGGGTAGCTGCTTCGGGGTTAATTTCCCCGATAATATTTTTTATAGGAATGGTTTTTTTATCCCAGGTTTGCGCCTGCGCCTGCTGTATGCTGGCATTGTCACAATACGTTTTCAGTTGGTTGTACAGGTACAGGGCGCAGCGGGCATGTGCATCGGTACCTGGTACACGGGGGCCAAAGTCTACCTGCTTCTGCACATACATATAAGCCGAATCGGCATTAAAATCGGGTGCTTTCATGGCAGGCTGGGTGGGGGTTTTAGCAGTGTCGCTGCTGCCCGTGGTGGTGCCGTTGCCCTTATTGCCGGGCTTACACGAAAACAATATACTTAAGGCGGCTGCCATTGCAATCACTTTATACATCACAACAAAATAACGGAATTTCTGTATCAGAATTTGCAGAATAGCGTAGAATTAAGAGAATTTTGAAATGCGGGTAGGTAACGCGGGATACCTATTTACTTTTATCTTCTTTGTCCTTTATAAAAGTAATTGCTGTTGATAACAGTGCGGTGCAGCATATCCATGCAAACGTGGTAGCGTTGGGATAATGTTTTCCGGTGGCCACTTGCATTTCCGAAGCCTTGAATGAAATATACGCTGCAATTATAGCAAACAGGATGAGGAATATCCGTACCGGTGTTTTCATTAATACATTGCAATATATTTATTCACGATTACAACAGTCGTTTGTTCATCACTTTTATTTCAGACCCTTCGGCAAGAAAAACGGATTTAGGCTCTGCCGGTTTCAGGAAATCAAATTCGCTGCCGTACAGTTTTTTAAAGTCCACATCAATTTCATAGTTATGTACATCATACGCCAGCCAACGGGGGTGTTCCACGCGGTATTCAAACGTGTTTCTATTTTTGTGGTTGGTATATCCCCAATAATGTTCGGTTATAAATTCGGCTTCTGAGCCTTCGGCAATTTCACAGGCATCGGGCTGACAACTTACTTTAAACCGATTATTCATCCGCCATCCCCAGCGGTACTCCACCTCCAAACCTTCTGAATGACTGTGCCAGCGGCGACGCATAGGCAAGGTTTGGTATTTCTCTTTATACACCCAATTGGCCACCATGGTTAGCGCCGGTTTGGGCACAATTTCTTTTACAAATACTACCCCGCGCTTCCAGTCATTACCGTCTTTATAACGGACATAAAACCGCAGGTTCACTTCTTCAAACGTGCGGTGCAGGGGAACCGGGATACCTTTCAGTTTTGTATTATGAAATAAGAACCCTACCAGGCTAACGTAGCAGGTATCGTTATAAAAGTCCAGCTCTGTTTTGGAGGGAACATATTTACGAAGCAGTTGAGGGTCAATTTCATAATTGGCCATAGCCAGCTTGCGCCACTCAGCAGTTAGAAACGGTTTGGTCATTTTAGGAAATGTATGCAAAAATCGGGCAATCTTGTCTGAACCAGAATTCACAGGATTAAAAAATTAACAGAATTAATTTTACTAATTCCCGAATCTTGTGAATTCTGATTCAGACAAGATTAAAACCGCGCAGATACTCCCACATTGCCCCCGAAACCGGCAGTGTGCGAGGGAACAATTATCCCTTCTACACCATACAGGCCAAGGGTGGCAAAAAACGTTTTATCAATCTGGAAGCCTACGGTTTGGTAAATATCCAGCGGACCGAAGCCGCCCAGTGAAATACCTGTGGTAGAATACCATCGCTGTCCTATAAAGTTCACCGATTCCACGCGTAACTGCGGGCGGAAGGTGGCAAAGGCCATCTCCTGCAGGTGAACGTTCAGGTAGCTTTTATCGGTAATCGTCATATAAAAGGTAACCATAAAGCGGGTGGG
>DASPJH010000580.1:0-6234 GCA_035628715.1 Bacteroidia bacterium | reverse complement strand
CCCGTCGGTAAAGCTAACACTGGGCACCTGGTCAATGGCATCATCCAGGCTAACATTGTTCCTGTTTTCCAATAAATAGGGCTTAATAACCTCCATGGATACTGTTACCGAAGTTAATTTCTGGTCAGTACGGCCTGCCGTTACCACCACTTGGTCAAATATTATAAAATTCTCAGCCAGGAAAACAGTATCTACTGATTTTAAATTAAATTTATAATCATTCCAATAGCTTTCATCCAATACGACATGGCGGGAAGCATAGCCGGTGTATGAAATAACCACCCGGTAGGCGGCTGAATCGGGAACTTTCAGGGTAAACAAACCATTTATATCCGTAATTGTTCCTATTTCACGCGAAATAAACACGGTGGCCCCTACCAGCGGTTCTTTTGTGGCACTGTCCAGCACATAACCTTTATAATTTTTGGTTTGTGAAAAAACAGTAACAAAAGAGGTCATAAGAAAAACCGGCAGGCAGATTTTTATTATTTGGTAAAAATATCGCATCGTGCTAATTTTGACGGAGAATACAAGTTTAAATGAACATTGCGTTTTTATGAAAAAAATTTATTCCCTTTTGCTTTTTTCGCTGATTTCTGTTTTTGCCAGCGCCCAGTGCTCACCCACTACCACCCTGAATGCGCCGGGTTATGCTCCCGAGGAGCTGGACACCGCCGATGTTGGCGTGGCATACAACATGGTGATTAACTTGCGCATTCCGGCTGATACTATCGTTGTTTTGGGCGGGCAGTCAATAAATGCTGATATTGACTCCATAGTACTTGGAGACGTATTGGGCATGCCGTCAGGGTTTACGTATGGCTGCGGTGTACCTAACTGCGCCTTTACTCCAGACACTACCCATTGCGCGGTGCTTATGGGCAACCCCACTGCGCAGCAAATCGGCACTTATCCTATAAGGCTGGCTGTTGTAGCCTATGCGCACGGTGTTGTGTTCGGCACACCTACTAACTTCCCCCCACAGCCTGATACTATTGACCGTTTTACCCTGGTTGTAGGCAGCGGAATTGGCGTTTTTGTTGAAAATACGCCCGGAAAACCTACTGTGCAGCTATATCCTAACCCTGCTAAAGAGGCGGTATCCATACTATTAAGCGGCAAAACAGGCGAAACTATTACTTATAGCCTTAGCGATATTACCGGCAAAGAGGTGTTTGCATCTGCCACCACCCTTACTTCCGGTAATGAACTGGTGACTCTTCCCCTGAATGGTTTTGCCAAAGGTATATACCTTGTAAAAACCTCAGGAAATAACGGAACTGCAGCTACCAGGCTGGTAGTACAATGATTGTTTATTCATTTACCATTTATCAGTGGCCATTTACCTACCGTAAATGGCCATTTTGTTTAATAACTAAATGTTGTTATACCAATCCAATGCCTCGATGATTTCTTCGTCGGTGCAGTGGTTATCAATGGTTCCCTCACCTATCTCTTCCAAAAGAGTAAAATTGATGATGCCATTTTTGGTGTTTTTCTTATCTGTGCGCATGTAATCCAGCAGCTGATTATAGCTGTCAGGCGGTAGCTTGGGAAGTTTAAAATGTTTGTTTATACAGCTCTGCACGTGGTTTAATTCTTCTTCAGAAAAGCCTTTTTTCTGCGAAAGATAGCACTCGCACAACAGGCCTATGGCAACAGCTTCACCGTGTAGTAACGGTTCACCTTTTTGCAGGAAATACGATTCCACGGCATGGCCTATGGTATGCCCAAAATTCAGCAGCTTGCGGATATTGTTTTCATGAAGGTCCAGCTCAACAATCTCATTTTTGATACTTACCGAAGTGGTTAGCCAGCCTTTAAACCTGCGGGGATTAAAATCCTGCAATTCCAGCCAGTGATCCATATCATAAATAAGGGCGTGTTTCAGCATTTCGGCAAACCCGGCCTTTAGCTCGCGCTCCGGCAAAGTTTGCAAAAACGGCGGGTGGATAAACACACCCAGCGGTTCTTTAAACAAACCAATATAGTTTTTAAGCCCCTTATAATCTACGCCCAGCTTTCCCCCTACCCCTGCATCAACCATGGCCAACAGCGTGGTGGGCACATTTACAAAGTATATTCCCCGCTGAAACACCGCTGCACAAAAACCTCCTATATCGCCAATCATTCCGCCACCCACGTTTATTAATACGCTTTTGCGGTTGGCCTGTTTCTCAATCAGTGCATCAAATATTTTTTCGCAGGTGGCCAGGGTTTTATGCTGCTCGCCTACAGGAATAGTTATCAGCTCATAATTAAATCCCTGGAGGAAAGGCACACAATGAACTGCCGTGTTTTCATCGGCCAGCACGAAAATTTTAGTAAAATCGCGGGAGTTTATCAGATTAGCCAGGTACTCTAATCCGTTATCACTGATTACGATATAATCGTTTATAAGGTGCATTGTGCAAATTATGCAGAATTTGTATTACTACAGCTGAATTTCTGAAATACGGGAAATTATTTCCTTTCCCAAACCAGTTCGTCGGATAGACCGCCTTCCATTTTAATGGATGCTTCCACTTCCTTGCGGTAATCTTCAGTAGATTTAACTCCGTCAGAACCATTCACCAGCAGGCTCACTACCTGGCTTACCAGCTTATCGCCTTTAATTTTATAATGATACAGGTAGTAATCTTTATCATCGGCATCGGTGGGTTGTGAATAGATGAATTTATTCTCGCCAATGGTTGTAACCCAGGCAGTAAATTCACTGGCATCTATCATATAGGATTCACTGCGATCAGATACTTTTACGGTATAGCTGTAATCGTCCTTTTCCTCAATAGTTACTTTTGAAAATTCAATGGTGGTATCAGTTGTTGTCCAGGTGCCTAATAGTTTTTTATCAATTTTTTCAGTGCCGGGCGTGCCCAGTGTATGCTCCATACCTACGGGACAACCGTACAACAACAGCATTGCGGGAATTAAAGCGAAAAAGAGTTTTAATTTTGACTTCATAACAATTTAATACTCAAAACTAACCTATAGTAAACGGTATTGGTGATAATTTGTTCACTTATTTTTGCTGCTGCATGCAAAACCCATTTAAAAAGCTGCCCCTTAAAAAAGCCTGGTTTTATATTAAATATTCTATCCTGCTTTTGTTCCAGGTGGCATTGCTGTCGGTTATTATTTACAGGGTGGTACCGGTGCCCATAACATGGACGGTGGTGGAGCGCTGGAACGGCCTGGATAAGGACTGGATTCCCTATGAAAAAATCAGTAAAAATGTGGTGATAGCTGCCATGACCTCTGAAGACCCGAATTTTAACACGCACTGGGGGTTTGAGTTTAAAGCTATTAAAGAAGCCTACGAGGATAACTACGACGACGACAACAAAACCAAAAAACTGAAAGGAGGCAGCACCATCAGCCAGCAAACGGCTAAAAATGTTTTCCTGTACCAGGGCTGGGGTATAACCCGCTACATCCGCAAGGCTTTTGAAATACCATTTACGGTGCTGATTGAGGTAATGTGGACCAAACGCCGAATTATGGAGGTGTACCTCAACATTATTGAGATGGGACCCGGCATATACGGTATAGAGGCGGCATCGCAGCATTACTACCGCAAGCCTGCCTCTAAGCTCACCGTTGCTGAGTCGGCCTCCATAGTGGTGTGCTTTCCTTCACCGTTAAAACGTAAGCCTACTGCCCTGTCGCCACGCCTGCAACGCAAGCGCGACCGGATAGCCAGATGGATGGTGGGGTATAAGCTGCCCCCCAACCTTGAGCCTTGATTAACAGGATGCTGAAGATTTAAGGATTTAGGTAATTACCAGTGCTATTAAGGGTTTGAACCCTGGGCATTAAAAAACTATTCAAACAACAGGCTAATCACCGTAATCCTACTTTAATCAAACCAGGGCTAAATAGCCCTCATGCGGTTGTTCCTAGCGTTGTGCTCAACTTCTGCCAACCTCAGTACCTCCAGAACGGGAGGCATATACATGCCAAAGCGGCCCCGCAATCCTTTCTTTAGCCCGTACCAGCCACCAACCGGGTTTTTGGGCGAGCGGCCCCAGGCTTCTACAGTTCCTTCGGCTGCTTCTTTTTGTTCATCAGCGCTGCCCAGCAACATCCAGTCGCCGTGTTTTTTCAGCATCTGGTGCAGGTCTTCAATAGCACGCAGGTGGTAATGCAGTACCGTTTTACCCACAGTGCACACCAATACCGGCGGGTTTGCGGCTTCGTCTTTATACATAGTAAACTCTGAAGTTTGGGGCGGAGTTTTCAGCACCCAGGGATTTTCTTTGGTTCCGTTTCCTTGCATCTTATTTATTATTAGGTATTTATTTTAAAACTGAGTACATACTCTGTTATTCAGCGGCACGTTTCAAATCGGCGGCAAACTGCTCAAACGCCTGGCTGAAATCGGGCAGGGAGCCTGCTATCATAGGCAGCATAATACCGGTGAATACTTCAGCCATGGTGAAATCGGTGGTACCGTCGGGGTTTGGAGTTAATGTGTAGGTGCGCACTCCTTTAAACATCGGTGCAGCGCCTGATTTCCAAACCATTTTCTTCATTGGTTCCATTTCAGCCACAGTAAGCGTAAATACCCTCTTTTCATCCAGCTTAGCGCGCAGCTTTATTTTATTGCCCTTTGATATATTTCCCTCCAGGCTTTTAATGGTGGAGTTCCAGCGCGTGTACCCGGCAGCATCGGTCAGCAGTTTCCATATTTTGTCAGGGTTTGCAGTTATAGAAATGGTAACCGAGTATTCCATCCGGAATGCGGACTTGGTTTTTGTAGTTTTACCTATATTCATTTGTTATTGCTTAACGCGTTTTCAAAATTCACTTTGTATGGATTTTAATCCAGCTTAAAGAGAACCTGCACATTTTCCCATTCGCACATCAATCCAATATTGCTTCCAGTTTGGCAAACCCGTCTTCCCAGCCTTTGGTGCGGCCTTCCGGGTTGATAACCTTGTAGATTTCCTGCACAACAGTTACTTCGGTTTGCTGGCCGCCCGCTTTAAAAAGGTAGCTTACCCGGTAGTTGCCCAGATTGGGCACGTCCGGCTCATATACGGCATCGTATACAATTTTGTAGTCTTCAGTAATCTCTGTAAACAACCCTTTCATCCAGAAAACATCACCCCGCGGACTTATCATTTCTATGGAAAGATTGCCGCCCACTTTGGGTTCCAATTCAACCGTGCCAATGGAAAACTCCTTCGGCCCAAACCACAGCTTTACCGATGCAGCTTCTAAAAATGCCCTGAATACCTTGCCAACAGGATGCTTAAAGGTATGCTTGTACTGTATGATGGTTTTATTTTCCGGTGTTCCCATTATGAAGGTTGTTTAAGTAATCTTCCAATCCTGTAAAGCTATCTTTCCAGAATCGCTGCTGTTCCGCTATCCATTGCAGGGCATCGGCCAGCGGCTGACCGTTGTAGCTGCAATAGATGAACTTGCCTTTCCGTTCCCTTTTCAGCAACTCTGCCCTGTCCAGCACCTTCAGGTGTTTGGACACTGCCGGCAGCGAAATGCTGAACATGGATGAAAGCTCGGCCACCGTGCAGTTTCTTTCCCTTACGGTTTCAATAATCCTTCGCCGGGTAGGGTCGGCGAGGGCTGAAAATACATGGTCAAGCTCTTCCTCTTTCACAACGGCAAAATAAGAAATAAGATTTCATTTAACCAAATGGTTAAATGAATGTGTTGCACGTTGCGACTTTGTAGGGGTTCAAATTTTGAACCCTTACATAGCCCATAATCCTTCCGTCTTTTCCATCCGCAAAAATCACGGTTCAGATAAATTAGTGTTACGACTGTTACGACCTTTCCCAACCCCAGCAACCACCTGCTTTTCAGCCGTAACACCCATTTTTAATCCCTCAACAAGTTTACACATTCACTTTAGTCCAAAAATCCGTTTCATCCTAAAAATCGTAGTTCAGACAATTGCGTGTTACGACTGGTTATACCGCCCCCGGCTAAAGCCGGGGGTTACTAAACAAGGATGCTATCAGTACTCCAAATCCTTTCGAACCCCGGGGCTTCAGCCCGGGGATAGCAGTCACTTAAAAGTTGATGTTACTACTGCTGCATGACTTTTCAACAAAATAATCCTTTCATCTTTCTTAATCTTATGCATCTTAGTTCAGAAGTAAGTGTTACGACTGTTACGAGCTCCCGCAACTCAACAACTACCCGCCTTTCACCCGTAACACCCATCTTAAATCCCCTCAACAAGTTTACACATCCACTTTAGTC
>DASPJH010000579.1:0-4257 GCA_035628715.1 Bacteroidia bacterium | reverse complement strand
CAACACGAAATAATTATATGGGATTGCTTCGCTCCGGTGCTTCAAAGTCGCTTGATAACAAGGTTGGCCGCTCGCAATGACGCCCGGTTGAACCATGCCGGCTCATCCCGGATTCACGTTATTTCAATTTTTCCGGACGGTATTAATCCTACTCACTATCTCAGCTATATACGGACGTTTTTCAGAGTATTTCACCACCACCACATCCCTGAAACGGTAAGCATCACTGCTGAGGCCTTTATCATACAGCTTGCCGTTTACCTGGTAATATACCCTCAGCTCGCGCGATACATAGCCGGGGTCAATTACAATGCCCTCGGTGTATTGTCCGAATACAGTTAAATGATACGCTTTAAATGCTATTGGAGCTGTAATGGAGTATACGCTCATAAAAGCGATAAATACGATAAAGATAGTGGCAATCCGTTCGTGTATATCAAACCTGAACGGCTTTACAATGCTTTTTGCCATCCATTTTTTAAACAGTGAAGTGATATAGAACATGAACGAGGCCAGGCACAGGGCATATCCGCAAAACATGATAAAAAAGGCCTGGTTTTTTTCTTCCAGCACATCGTATAAAAACCAGTTGTCAATTATCAGCAGCAGGCCGGAAAGAAAACATAACAACGAAATAAGATTGCGCCACTTATAAGGCATAAAGGCTATGGCTTTGGCGTAGTCTTCCCGTATTTCAGCTTCTTCCCGCTCGCGCCTGATACGCCAGCGCCGCATGGCGGCCTCATAGGCCTTCCTGCGTTTTTCCTGCGGCGTTTCCTGCCGGAAGGTGTAAAAGCCCGACAGCCGTATATCGTAATCGCGTTTCTTTTGCTCGTCGCCCAGCGTGTTGTAGGCATTGGCAATATTTTTGAACTGTTCTTCCGCCTCCCTGTCGCCCGGGTTTTTATCCGGGTGGTACTTTACCGCCAGGTGCCTGAATGCCATCCTCACCTCGTCAACAGAGGCATACCGGCGAAGGCCGAGTATCTCATAGTAGTTGGTGGGGACAGACATTAGTTGCTTTTTAAACGTAAATTGCCCCCAAATTTATTATTTCTCATGGTTTCAACAGCCCGGTTAGTACTTTTCACCTTATTTTTCACCACTTTAATATCGTGCAGAATGCAATCACACACTACCGCTCCCCAGGGCGAACACAACCGTAACTTACTGAATGACACGGCTGATTACCCGTGGTTTCCGGTTAACTATAATGCCTACCAGCCTGATAAGGCAGTGGTGAAAGAATTGCAGTCGGCACTCACCACTCATGAGATTTTAGCCTTTGGTGGTACCTGGTGCGGCGATACCCGGTACCTGCTGCCCAAATTTTATAAAGTGATGGATGCCCTGCCCCAGCCGCCTAAGGTTACGTTGATTTTGGTAGACAACGATAAAAAAAGCGGTACCGGCATTGAAGCCAACTACAATATAATGTATGTGCCCACTTTTATTGTGCTACTGGACGGTAAAGAAATAGGCCGCGTGGTGGAAACTGTTGGAACCAATATTGAACAGGAATTGCTGGATATTGTGAAGCCACCGACGGTGAAATAGGGCAGGGCCGTCATTCCCAACTTGTTTGGGAATCTGTATATAGTTAGAAGTTTGATGTTTGAAGTTGCTAAAGCAGAGGCAGGAGGCTTGCTATACAGCGAAGCAACCTGAAACTTTAAACCTGAAACTACCTTTTTGTCGTATTCGTATTCAGCCGGTGAAAACTTAACAGCTCATAATAATCCAAAAACTGGTTACGGACGTAATAGAAAATATAATAGTCGTTTTCAGTGTCAAAATAGTTGCCTTCGGTAAAAAGAGTTTCAGGCAAGGTGCTTTCGGTAGTGCCTGCCCGTGGTACCGTTACATACATATAGTCGTAAAAGCCCTGTTTCAGCAATGCTTTTCCTTCATACGCCTTTTTATCAAAATTATACACCATTTTAAACTCATCCTTAATTTGCCAGTCGGTGAGTTCGCCCATAACATATACGCTGTCGGGCAGCAGGTTTTCGGTTTGCAGCGTAAAATACACCCACGAGTAATCGCCGTCAATATTGCCATCCTGGCCGTCTTTATTTTCAATAACCCGTTTACCGTTAAAATCGACCAACGCTAAGTGGCGCTTAAATGCCCGTATTTCATCGGGAATTAATTTTGCATGGTAACTTCCCTCAAGGAAATATTTCTTATCTACATTAGGACTGGCAAAGCGCAGGCTGCGGGTATCAAAAAACCTGAATTCGTTAATGCCGCCAAATACGTTTTCTTCTTCGTAGTTGTATACCAAATCCTGCCCGCTTACAAACTGGGGCTTAAGGCCGGTAATGGCATTATCCTGCCAGTAATTCTGAATAATAACCACCCGCGTGTCCTGGAATGGGTTTACCACATTATAATTTTTTGTGTTAACGGTAAAATCAATTTCCTGCCGGTTAAAACGGTAATCCGGTCGGGTAGCGGGCTGCACCAATCCTGAAATAGTTAATTTACTGTCGACAATATAAAAGCGACGGGTTAATATTAAATCGGTTTCATCGTAATTACGGTACACTTTCAACAGGTAATTGCCCGATAATTTGGGCCGCATCCGGTCAGTAGGGAATTGCAGCTGGTAATTAATATATTTTACATAGGTATTGTTTGAAAAAGTGAACTTCTCAATATTATCAAACATATTACCGTCCAGGTACTGCATGGGCTGCAAATCGCTGGGGGTCCAGTCGGCGTTGCAGTGTATAAAGGTGTACTGGTAATAATCATTCTGTGTTACCAGCTCGTCAAACAGCAGGGTCAGCTGGTCGTTAGCCCCCAGGCCCAGCACCGGCATGTGATCGCCGGAATACGTCTGGAATAACTGTACGGTTTTTATATTCTCTTCGTAAATATAATTATCGTACCTCAGCACCTGGGTAGCAGTATCATCATCAGCCTTTGACAGTACGGCTGAAAAAAGCACCAGTATTAAAATAACTAATTTTTTTACCTGCATCAATTATACTTTTTACTTTATACCAAAGTACTAAATTACTATCACTCAAACGCCAGCAACTGTTCAAAAATTGCCTCGTAGGCGGTATTAGCCTTCTCCAGCTTATCCAACACCTGTGAATATTCTTTGTTCAGTTCAGCCAGTTTATTGGCGTTGGTGGCATTTGCACCGTCAGCCATCTCAGCTTCCAGCTTTTCTTTTTTTGCTGTCAGGTCGGCTACGGCTTTCTCTGCTTCGGCCAGCTCACGGTCCAGTTTTTTTCGGTCGTTGCTGGTGTTAGCGGGCTTGTTTTCCTTCACCGGCTCCACCTTTTTTACAGTAGGAGCAGCAGGCGTGCCGTTCTTTGCCGCATCAGCCTCGCGGCGTTTGCGCCATTCCTCGTATTCAGCATACGTACCGGGATATTCTTTCAGCTGGTGGTCTTCAATCCACCATATTTTATTGGCAATCTCAGATACAAAATACCTGTCGTGCGATACCACCACAAACGAGCCTTCATAGGCCTGCAATGCCTGTATCAAAATGTTAATACTCTGCATATCCAGGTGGTTCGTGGGCTCATCCAACAGCAAAAAGTTAGCCTCGCTTAGCAGGGTTTTGGCCAGCGCCACCCGGGCTTTCTCACCTCCCGATAGCACCTTGATTTTCTTAAACACGTCGTCACCCGTAAACAGGAAGCAGCCCAATACGGTGCGCAGTTCCTGGTCTTTACGGTCGGGGGCAAAGTGCTGAAGCTCTTCCAGTATCTCGTGCTGCACGTTCAGGGCTTCCAGCTGGTGTTGGGCATAAAAGGCTTCTTTTACATTGTATCCTTTAATGGCCTGGCCTTCCACGGGCTCTTTGCCGGTGATAATACGCAGCAGGGTTGATTTACCCTTACCGTTGGCGCCAATCAGGGCTATTTTATCACCTTTAATTATATGCCCGTCCGTGTGATTTAATATAACATTGGAGCCGTAGCTTTTTGAAACATTTTTAAGCTCGCTAACTACCTTGCCCGATTGCTGGGTAACGGTAAACCGCAGGTTAATTTTTGTATTATCATCCTGCACCTCGTCCACGCGGTCCAGTTTATCCAATAATTTCTGGCGGCTTTGTGCTGCCGTTGCCTTGGATGCCTTGGCCTTGAAACGCTCAATAAAGCGCTCCTGCTGGCGTATATATTGCTGCTGATTATCAAATGCCTTTTGCTGCAATTCGTCGCGCTCGGCTTTTGTTTCCAGGTAAAACTCATAGTTACCGGGGTATACCGTAATTTTCTGGTTGGC
>DASPJH010000578.1:0-9578 GCA_035628715.1 Bacteroidia bacterium | reverse complement strand
TCAGGATGAAGAGGTGTGTTACTAAGCAGGTGGTTTACCAGTTGGCTGGCAAAATAAGGCGCCAGCATTACTCCCCGCGAGCCCAGGCCGTTGAATATACCCAGCTGGTGATGGTGTGGGTGTAAGCCCAGCACCGGCCTGCGACCCTGTATAGCAGGACGTACCGCGGCTTTATGCTCTATAATTTCATACGGAACTTTTAGCAGGGCAAACAGTTTATCTTTCAGTTCCTGTAATGCATCATCAGTGGGAGTATGGCTAAGGTCTTCCCACCGGTAAGTGGAGCCTGCCCTGAATATCCCCTCTCCCACCGGTACTATAAAAATGCCCTTGTTAATAATAGTATTCTCCATCCCCTGCAAATCTGCTTTAATGGTAAGCACCTCCCCTTTTGCCGGTGAAAAGGGCAGCTTTCCAAACCAGGGATTATCCAGGGCTTTCACCCCTTCGCAAAAAATTATCTTTTTAGCGGTGATACCCTGATACTCAATGTAATCAGGATCAATTACCAGGCTGTTATAATCAAACTGACCGGTTAGCAGGGCATTTTGCTCTTTAAAAAACACTGCCGACCTTTCCAGGTAAGTCCGGGTATCCAGGTAGCCGCATTGCAGTATTTCGGCGGCATCAAAGGGTGCCTTATACTGGTTGTCATCCAGCCCGGTGTATATACCCGGTTCCATAAATTCAGCCACGTCCGGGTAGGCCAGCTTTCCCTTCCAGTGCTGTATATCGTCGGCAGAAGAAAATATTTTGTAATACCGGGTAGGATAATAAAACCGGGCACCTAACTGCTGCTCAAGGCCGGGATAAAACTTGCTGTTAAAATTCAGCAGTACCGGGGCCATAAAACTTTGTGTGTACTTACGGAAAACCACAGGGTTCCATATCCCGGCAGCCACTTTGGAAGATGAAACCTGGGGTGCATTATCCATCACCAGCACCTTTGCCCCCCGCGCAAAAAAAGAATGGGCAAGGGTGGTACCAGCCAATCCTTGCCCAATTATTATAAAATCACAGCTTAAGCTCACGTAAAGCTAAGTGTTGGTGCAGAAAAGTCAAGCGAAAAGCCTTTGTCTTCTGCTTTTTCCTCCACCAGTTCTTCCTCGTCTTCCTCAACCTTTTCTGTTTTTTCAACCTTTTCAGCTTTTTCAGCGGACTCAACGAGCTGATCCACTTTAAAAGCAGGTGCAGGCTCAGGCTCAGGAGCTTTGGCGGTGGCGGTATTCTTCTTAGAAGCTTTCACCTGCTGCTGTTGCTGGTCGTTTACACCCACAATTTCAATTTTGTTTTCACGGGCAAAAATACCAAAGGCAATAGCTTTCTTAATATCGGTAATCTGTAAAATCACCTCGTACTCTTCCACGGTAAAGGGTTTCTCACGCACGGTAAATTCTACCTTGCTATCCAAACAGTAATCAAAAATTGTCTGGATATTCCTGCGCTTGATTAAAACTACCGGTAAATCAATGTTGTTGCTCATGTAATTGTATTTAATGGAATAGCAAAAATACGCCATGCGGCCTTACCGGGCGGGCGCACTTTTAAACAAGATAATAACAGGCGCGGGGGATAATTTTTTTACCTGGCCTGCACAATATTCCAGCAAACCAAATGCTGCTAACAACGTTGTATATATAAGTATGAGTATGGACAGCATTAACACGTCGGAAGAATACGCCACTCTTTTTGTGAATCATGATAACCGCCTGAGCCAGAAAGCAGAAGCCTTTGTGAAAGCGCAAAACAAGTTTGTAAATGTGATAAATGTTAAGCACCAGCGTATTACGCCCACACAGCTGATTGAAATGGTGCGGAACTGTAATGTGGAGATGAACCAGCTGTTTGACCGTTCGTCAGATTTTTACCAGGAAAAAGTGAAACATACCCGGAATTTTGATGAAGCAGTTTTGGCGGATATGCTGACCAAACAGCCCGAATTATTAAGAACGCCTTTTGTTGTAATAGGCAATACGATGAAGTTTTTTGAAACTTCAAAAGACCTTACCCTAAAAAAAGAAGATAACGATTAGGTATCCAAAAAATTGTCCCTGTTCTTTTCAAATCCTTGCATATCATCAGCCCAGGCCTGTAATGTTCCTCCTCAGCGCCGGGGCTGATTTGTTTATATACCTTTCTAAAAAACTGCCCCTGTTAACCAAGAGGCAACAAATCAGCACCCTTTTAATATCATTCTAAAAAGTAAGTGTAATTATCAACCTTGTTATATATTGGCATAATTTTCTTATGCAGTTATTTATTAAAACTGTTTTAACCATTTGGTGCTTACTGCCTTCTGTGCTGTTTGGGCAGCAATTTGACTTTGAGCTGCTGACAAGTAACCCAATTACCAACCTCCGCGGGCTGAGTGCCGTGGACGATAATGTGATATGGGTGTGCGGAAACCGCGGGCAAATAGGCCATACGATTAACGGGGGCAAAACCTGGAGATGGACAACACCGTCGGGATTCAGCAACTCTGATTTCAGGGCGATATACGCCATAGATTCAGTTACGGCTATTGTAATGGCTACCAGCGACCCTGCAATGATACTAAGAACTGAAAACGGCGGCCAGCATTGGGAAATAGTTTTTGCCATTAACAGCGACGAAGTTTTTTTGGATGCCATTGATTTCTGGAACCCAAAAGAAGGGGTTTGCATGGGAGACTGGACGGCAGGGCGGCCCTTTACTTTGCTGACATCTGACAGCGGGAAAACCTGGCAGTTTATGAGCTATACAGGCTCAGGCGCTGTTGCCGATACGCTGGCACTGTTTGCAGCCAGCGGAACCTGTATGAGGGCACACTATAATGAGAACGGTGAAAAGGAAATTACAGCGGTTTTGTGCGGCACTGCCGATTTGATTTTCAGGCAAAAGGCCGATGAAAACTTTTACAGCTTTATAAATGGCGCATACGAGACCAGGAACCGAAAACCCAGCAGGGGTATATTTTCAGTGGCGGTGGATACTATAAACCAGCTTCTTTGGCTGGTGGGCGGCGATTTTGAGGTGCAGGCATCAGGGTATAGCCGGATGTACGATATGGTGAGCGGTGATTTTATACGCCCCGTAATACCGGTAAACGGTTACCGCAGCTGCGTGGAGCTGTTTAAATATGGAAATGCATCTATGGCTATTGCCTGTGGCCCTACCGGGATAGATGTTACTACAACCAGCAGGCAGGCTGCATGGCTTAACGTTTCATCGCTGCCCCTGAATGTTGCCCGGAAAGCGCGGAAAACGGGCTCTGTTTTCCTGGCAGGCCAGCAGGGAACGGTGTTTAAAATGAACATTGTGGATTAGCTTTCATTCCTTTGTGCTGTCCTCACAAACATTCTTATCATAAAACTTTATAACTATGGAAACTGCTTTGATAACCGGTGCATCGGGAGGGATAGGGCTGGAGCTGGCTTATATTTTTGCCGGGAACAACATACACCTTATACTGGTGGCCCGCAGCCTGGACAAGCTGCAAAAAATAGCTGCCGATATTACAGAGCGCTATAAAGTAAATGTTACCGTTTTATCAAAAGACCTTTCTGTGTTATCAGAAGCTGAAAGCCTTGTAAATGAAGTAGCGCCTGTGCAAATTGACTACCTGGTGAATAATGCGGGTTTCGGGGTATTTGGAAAAACTACTGAAACGCCCTGGAATAAGGAACTGCAAATGCTGAACCTGAATATGGTAACGCTTGCTTACCTGGCAAAAACTTATGCCACTCAGATGGTTGACCGGAAAAAGGGCCGGATACTGAATGTGGCTTCTACGGCAGCCTTTCAGCCGGGGCCTATGATGTCTGCCTATTCAGCCACCAAAGCATTTGTATTGTCCCTGACCGAAGGAATGTCAGAGGAGTTGCGAGGCTCCGGTGTAACGCTTACGGCACTTTGCCCCGGCGCCACTGAATCTGGCTTCCAGGAAGCCGCAGCCATGCATGAGTCACGGTTGTTTAAAAACCGGAAGCTGCCTTCATCAAAGCAGGTTGCAGAGTTTGGCTACAGGGCAATGATGAAAGGCAAGGTAGTAGCTGTGCACGGCATCAAAAATAACATTCTTGCTTTTGGAACCCGGATTTTTCCCCGTTGGGCAGTGCGGCGAATTACCCGGTATATTATTGACAAATAAAAAAGCAGGCCCAAATGAGCCTGCCTTATATAATGTTATGTCAGCTTTGTTAAAGCGCTCACTAAATATTAGTGCTGGTGACCGTGGTGGTCGTCTCCTTCTTCTTCTCCAAATCCGCCGGTGCGGTCAATAATTGCATGCACTTTTTCAAATCTTGCACTTTCTTCCGGGGTAAGCGTACCCAGGTTTTTCTTCTGGCTCAGCGCCTCAAAAATCGGGTTGTATTTTTCACTGATATCGTTTTGTACTCCGTAAATTACAAACACCATAACCCAGTCGCCTGATTTATCAACATTTTCCAGCAGCTCAAGGCCTTTCAGCACCCTGTCTTCATCACCGTTCATCATGTGTGCTCCCAGTCCTGAAGCGTACAGGTAAGCATACTGGCCCTGCTTTTCTTTACCTGCGTTTTCAAACAGGTTCATATAATCTTTTGCGCCGTATTTACCCAAAACATACAGGTAAAGAGATTTCATATCGGTGCTTTTTTCAGTTGTGTAGGCCTTTTCTGCAAAGTTCACAGCGTCTGCGCTGTCTATGCGGGCATACCCTACAAGGGCTTCACCGGCTACCACATACGATGAATCATTAAGCAGCTTTTTAAATATGGGAGCGTAGGCTTTATCTTCCGTTCCGGCCAGTATATCCAGCGCTTTCGCCCTTACTGAAGATTTTTTATCCTTTTCAGCCAGCATAGCTACTTTCCCGATAAAGCTCTGTTCGGTTCCCAGCCCGTTGTCCTTAAGGCCCTGCAGCGCCTCCAAACGAATTGGCCAGAATTTGTCGCCAATGGCGGTGCGGTACATAGCGTTGGTCATCATTTCATCGCCCAGCTCATTAGCTTTTTTCACAGCTTCCAGCCTGTCCATAAACAACGGGCCATCCTGCAGTTGTGCCATCCATTGGTCAGCGTCTTTGTACTCATTCTTGGTGCAAAGCAGCATTTTATCAGCGTCAAAGTTTACCCAGCGGGGCTTGGCAGTAACAAAAAACTCAAAGGTTTCTGACGACTCGTCAATAATAATTTCTTCTGTTCTTTTGCCGGTAGCCTCGTAAATATCAATTTTAACAGGCAGGCGGTACACCGGGGGCACAGTGCCTTCGCCGTATTGTGTTTGGTTCACTTTTATAGTGTACATCCCGGCCTCTTCGTTGTACTCGTGGTTGATTTCCAGCTCGGGGTGCCCTGAGCTGTAAAACCACTGGTTAAAAAACCAGTTCAGGTCTTCGCCGGTAACCTCTTCAAAAGCCAGGCGCAGCTGGTGCATTTCCACAGCCTTGTATTTATTCTGCGTCAGGTAAATGTTCAGCGCCTTAAAAAATGCATCGTCGCCAACATGTTTGCGCAGCATGTGCAGCACCCTTCCACCCTTCTGGTAACTGTGGGCATCAAACATGTCGTCCTGTTTTTCATAATCAAACCTTACCAGGTCCACCTTTTTATCCCTTGCCTCGTTCATGTACTGTTCCAGGTCCTCGTTCAGCTTATAATCCGCTTCCTCACGGCCGTAGGCGTGCTCATTCCACAGGTATTCACCGTAAGTGGCAAAGCTTTCATTCAGCGGCAGGTTGGCCCAGCTTTCAGTGGTTACTAAATCTCCAAACCAGTGGTGGAAAAGCTCGTGGGCTATAATTTCTTCCAGCGGCTCGTCAATATGCTGGCGGTCGTCGTGCTGCAGGCGGTCAAAGTATATTACAGCGCCTGTGTTCTCCATAGCGCCTGCAACAAAATCGCGCACCACTATCTGGCTGTATTTTTCCCAGGGGTAATCAACACCCAGTTTTTTTGAGTAAAACTCAATCATTTCGGGGGTGTTGCCAAAAATCATGCGGGCGTATTTGGCATATTCTTTCTCTACATAGTAATTCACCTCCATATTGCGCCATTTATCTTTTATAACGGCAAATTCACCCACGGCCATCATAGCCAGGTAGGGGGCGTGGGGCAGGTTTTGTTTCCAATGGTCGGTGCGGGTACCGTCGCGGTTTACTTTTGATGAAATGAGCTTACCGTTTGACAGGGTAACATCCTGCGTATCCACGGTCATAATAATTTCCTGTGTGAAGCGCTCATTAGGCGAATCAAACGTAGGGAACCAGCAGGAGGAAGATTCCGTTTCGCCCTGTGTCCATACCTGGCGGGGCTTATCACCGTCTTCGCCGGTAGGGTTTATAAAGTAAAGGCCTTTATCTTCGGTAATAGCGGCGCCAATAGAAATATCAGCACCTTCGCTGGGCAACTCGTTGGGTTTAGCCGTGTAGTTAATAAACAGCGTAATCTCTTCATTGGCTTTATAAGGCTTGCCCAGTTTTATTTTCAACTTCTCCAGGTTTTCATACTCGTAGGTAAGCGGGGTGGTGTTGTTTTTCTTGTCCACCATAAAAACCCCGAATATTTCAAACCCTTTGGCATCCAGCTCTATTACATCAGTAGTGTAAAAATAAGGTTTCAGGGTAATGTATGCTTTGCCCGGCATGTGCTGCTTTTCGTAATCAAACCGTACTTCCAGCTTAGTATGGATAATATCAATGTTGCGGGTTTTGGCGGCCTGGTATACCGGCAGCGATTTTACTTCAGGCTCCCAGTTGTAGTCATCATAATAAGTATCGTCATAAGCAGTTGTATCCAAAGCTGTGGTATCATACATCATCCAGCTTTCGGCAACAGCTATTGAGTCTGCAATACGGGCTTGTTCATCAGCACTCAGCTGGGCAGCGTTTTTTTTTGATTTACAGGCTGCAATAACCATTACTATGGCCAAAGCAGGCACAAGGAGTTTGCGCATACAGGTTTTTTAATTGATTTTTGAAAAATATTTAATACGGATGATTAAGGCAAAAGTAAACGATAAACACGATTATACCATTACCGGTAAAGACAAACAAATTGAAATAAACGGCGAAACCATACTTCCTGATATGCTGCAGGTAGACAACCGCCGGATGCACCTTTTGCTGGATAACAAATCGTACACGGTAGAGCTGCTGAACCACGATGCCGAAACAAAAACTTTTACCGTGAAGGTAAACGGCCAAAAACATACCGTGACCATTAAAGACCGTTTTGACATTTTGCTGGAACAAATGGGTATGGGCGATGCCTCGGCCAAAAAACTGAATGAAATTAAAGCACCTATGCCCGGCCTTGTGCTGAGACTACTGGTGGAGCCAGGAGCCAGCTTTAAAAAAGGCGACCCGCTGCTGGTGCTGGAGGCTATGAAAATGGAAAATATACTAAAAGCCCCAGCCGACGGAACCATCAGGGAGATAGAGGTGAATTCCGGCGATAAGGTGGAGAAAAACCAGGTGCTGCTGAAATGCTGATTTCAGAAAGGCATAACTTTTGAACAACTGTGTATCAAAACCATTTTAAAATATATTTGCCCACCGTTTTTAAAATTACCAATGAAGATTAAACACCTTACCATCCTTTTCCTTTCCGTATTTTTTGTTTCCACACAGGTAAATGCCCAGGACAATGTTAAAAAAGCCAAGCAAATACTGAACAAGCTTAGCAAAACCTATAAAGGCTATAAAAACATTAAGGCAGCTTTTACCATCGCCACTGAAAACGTGGATAAATCTACCTCATCGCTTAGCGGCACTATATGGATTAAAGATGAAGACTTTAAAATCACAATGGACGGCCAGGAGATTGTATGCGACGGCGACACCATCTGGACTGCCCAGGTGGATTTGAAGGAAGTAACCGTTAAGGATTACAAGCCCTCAGCCAATGAAATTCAGCCGGCCCAGATATTTTCCATCTGGGATAAAGGTTTTGACTATACCTGGGTGGAGTCTGTCACTGAAAAAGGCGTTGCCTACGATATTATTGACCTTATACCAAAAGAAAACAAAGAGGCCAAAGATTACTCGAAAGTGAAGCTGAAGGTGAATACCAAAACCAACTCACTGGTAAGCGCCACGATTATTAAGAAAAACGGGGTGAAAATCACCTACTCCATTACTTCACAGGAAACCAATCTTACCCTTGATAAAAAGTTCTTCTGGATGGATACCGCAGCTAAAAAGAAAGCCGGTTACCTTATTACCGACCTCAGAAAAAAAAAGAAAGATAAAAAGTAATAATTAGAATTTATAACTCAGAAGCCCGGTTGGTAATCAGCAGGGCTTTTTTGTTGGGTTTGGTAACACGGTTGAAACCCTGTTCTTTGGAGATTACGTTGAAAAATGAGGTTTAAAACCTCATTTTTCAACGTAATCTTCAAAGCCCCGACTTCTGTCGGGGCGGAATGCAACCAGTTACTTGTAAATTATTTCTTATAAGTATGGCTGTTTTGAGAACTGGGGTTCTTATTCTTTTATTTTTTAGCTTAACGCAGGTATCAGCAAGCCTCCAGGTGGGCGATTTCCTGATTTATAATGATGATACGGTTGAAATATTTACACAACCATTAGAAGTCCTTTATGACACAAACACCCGCCCTGACTCCATTTTTTTCCATAACCCGCGATGTTATTCCACCAATTGCTGGCGGGGCTATGTAGCATTGTGGTTGCTAAAGGATAGCCAATTATACTTAGTTGAGGTAATTGATTGCTGTGGTATGAATTATTCTGCCAGCGGTTATCCTGCAGGGAACACAAAGTTTGATCTGGAACAAATTGTAGACAGAAAATATTTTAAAAATGGTAGAGTGGAAGCGGGCTGGGTTTCTTTTTGCCTTTACAATCCTATTGGCTCGCCAGTTTATATTCGAAACCAGGGATACTATGCCTTTTATATGGAGGAACGCCTGTTTTGCTTTGAAAATGGCAAACTTGTAAATATTGAATATTATGATAATCCTAAAACAAAACACAATACAATTTATACAGTAAATGATGATAGCCTTGCCAATTTTGTGTATAAGCATGTAAATTGGGACTCAATCTCAAATTCACAAGTTGTCGTTGACGTGATAGTTTTTTCCACCGAGGATGGAAAAGCGTGGGTTGGGAAAAACAAGTCTTCTAATGAATCCTCTGAATTTAGACAGATTTCAACAGCCATAGCACAGTTACCAAAGTGGGATTCATACTACAGATTAGGGGAGCACCAGGAGAAATTATTTTGGTTCCGGAAAATCGTTTTTAATGAAGAATTGAGAAAAAAATATCACCGGGCTAAATAATCTCAATTTTCTAAACAGGGTTGAAACCCTGTTCTTTGGAGATTACGTTGAAAAATAAGGTTTAAAACCTCATTTTTCAACGTAATCTTCAAAGCCCCGACTTCAGCCGGGGGGTGAAAACATCACTGTATTACTATATTTGCCCCTACCAATTGAGCATATGAAAGTACTGGCCGTTATACCCTCGCGCTACGCATCCACCCGGTTTCCCGGCAAACCCCTTACCGAAATTGCAGGCAAAAGCATGGTGCAGCGGGTATATGAGCAGGTGGTAAAAGCCACCCGCATATCCAAAGTAATTGTGGCTACGG
>DASPJH010000577.1:0-6608 GCA_035628715.1 Bacteroidia bacterium | reverse complement strand
CAGCGAGGTTGCCACCCTTGGAAGAGTATTGTTTTACGATAAATTTTTATCGCTGAACAACAATGCTTCCTGCGGCGGATGCCACCACCAGGCCAACGCATTTTCGGATGACGTGGCCTTCAGTACCGGTTTTGCTGCAGGCCTGACCGAACGCAACTCTCCTCCTATCTTTAACCTCGACCCTACGGGAGGTTTCTTTTGGGATAAGCGTGAAAACGACCTTAGCACCATGGTATTGATGCCTATTAAACACAATGTGGAAATGGGCCTTGATAATATGGACAAACTGCCGGGCAAACTGGCAAAATTGCCTTATTACCCCGAACTGTTTAAAAAAGCATTTAACAGCACTGAAATAACTGCCGACAGGATCAGCGCAGCACTTGCACAGTTCCTGTTATCTATCCGTTCAGAAAACACCAGGTATGATAGGTACCTGGCAAGTGGAAACCCGGGCCTGCTAACTGCGGCTGAGCACAGGGGAGCGGACCTGTTTTTTACCAACCTGCACTGTACCAACTGCCACCTGGATGCCAAAGCGCCCGTGTTTATTACTGACGCCTGGAACACCGGACTGGACCCCGAATATAAAGACAACGGTATAGGAGCCTTTACCGGTAACGGTGCTGAAAATGGTGTGTTTAAAGTACCCTCGATAAGAAACCTGGCGCTTACTGCACCTTATATGCACGATGGACGTTTTGCCACCCTTGAAGAGGTAGTGGAGCACTATAACTCAAATGTGGCTGCGCACCCCAATGTGTCTCACCATTTGGGAGTTGTTGAGCCGCAAAGCACCGGCTGGGGCAACAACAATACCTTTAGCCCCAACCGCAACCAGTTTGGTATGCCTAAGCTGCTGCTGAAAGAAGAAGAAAAACAAGACCTGGTGGCATTTTTGAAATGTATGACAGACGACCAGCTGACTACTGACCCTAAGTATGCAGACCCGTTTAATTATTAAACCAATTGGCTTAAAATATCCTTTAATTCAGCCACCCCCTGGGTGGCTGTTTTGTTTAATACGGTAAGGTTTTGAAGTCCCCTAACCGGTTCGCCTTTGGGGTCTATTAAGTATTTGGGTATATGCGAGGGAGCGTAGTGAACCAGCCCGGCCGCCGGGTACACCTGTAACGATGTGCCTATTACAGCCAGTAAATCAGCTTCCTCGGTTATGCTGGCGGCAACATCCATCATAGGCACTTCCTCGCCAAACCACACAATATGCGGCCTTAGCTGTGAGCCATACGGACATTTGTCGCCCCATTTCAGCTCCCAGCCATCCAGTTCAAACACATGCGACGGGTTTACAGAGCTGCGAACCTTTTTCAGCTCTCCGTGCAGGTGTACCACGGTTGATGAACCGGCCCGTTCGTGCAAGTCATCTACGTTCTGGGTAATGATTTTAACATCAAAATCCCTTTCCAGTTCAGCCAGTGCATAATGACCGGCATTGGGTTCCACCTCATAGAGCTGCTTACGCCGCTGGTTATAAAAATCCAGCACCAATTGGGGGTTTTTCTTCCAGCCATCTATACTGGCCACCTCCATTACACCATAGTTTTCCCACAGCCCGTTGTTGTCCCTGAAAGTTTTAATTCCGCTTTCGGCGCTCATCCCGGCGCCGGTAAGCACAACTAGCTTTTTCATCTCCACAATGCTAAAATTTAAACTTTTTAATGCTTAAACCTGTTTACCAACTCTTAATACAAAAATAAACTTCTTAAATTGTTTTAAATGTGACTAATAAAAATTTACAGGCGTTCCTGTACAAAAAATTATACCTGTTTATTGGGGGTAGGCAGGCTTTTAACTGTATATGCTGCAATGGCATTAAAGTTGAAAACTATGAAAACAAACAAAGTACTAACCCCCAATACCATGAGAAGACTATTTACTTTCCCGCTTGCCCTGCTCTTTACGGCATTAGCCTTCAAAGCCGGGGCACAACACTCTTTAGGAATTTACCTCAATGGCTCTACCGCTCAAAACCAGCTCCGCGATTCAGGCTACCGGGATGGCGTTGGATTTTCGGTTGAGTATCTAAGCCCTTCTTTACTCTCCCTCGGCAAACGCTTCGAAGTACGTGTAGGCGCAGGCTTCGAGTTTTTGCATTACGGCACCAGCCGCCGGGTTGAAAACCTGGTGATGGGCACTCCAAACAATGATTTAGGCTCAGTAAAGCTCCAAAACCAGATGGTGGGCTTTTATGTAGCGCCCAAGTTTATCTTCAACACCGGCAACTTCAGCCCTTACTTTGATGTGTTTGCGGCTATCAGGGGCTTTAACAGCTACCAGGTGACCCGCCTGAACCAGGAAGTGGAGGGGTATGAAAGAAACTCATCAAAATCGGTACTGGAGAATGGCGTAGGGCAATGGGGCGGCTCGCTGGGCCTGTTGTATCACCTGAACAGCAATATCAGTTTTGACGCCCGTGTAAGCTACTCTACCGGCGGCACTATTAAGTTTACCGACCTTAACTCGGTAATGCGCAACCCCGATATGCAAAGCGATGTTAAATACCGGAATATTACTTCGCCTGTTTCAGACCTCCTGGTGTTTCGTATTGGCGTATTGTTCAGGCTTAAAAAATGTACTGACTGTACTACCCGCTATACACCTGAGCCGGAAAACAATATAATCATCACACCTTCAAGGCCTGCGCCTAAGCCGGTGGATGTCAGGCCGGTTCCAAAACCTGCACCTCCTGTTAATTATTAATAATGGAAGTAATAAAAAGCAAAGCCGGTTCAATACCGGCTTTTTTGTTGGGAAACTTTAATTGCCGATATAAATAAATTAAAACTTTTTACACCAAAACACAAAACAAATATCCGTTGGCATTAACTTTGAAATTGATTACAAACAATTAATACTATGGCCTATGAACAAAATATTTTACCCACTGATAGCACTGGCTTTCCTGCTTCCTGCAAAAGTATATGCACAGCCTTCCATAGGTTTTTATTTTAACGGCTCGTACCCCTTAGGCAAGCTCAAAAATTCAGGCTACCGCAACGGTGCGGGCATTTCGTTTGAATTTATCAGCGGCCCCGTGCTTAAAAATCGTAGAAACAGTGTGCAAATGCGCATTGGTGGCGGCTTTGAATTTTTAAACTACGGAAGCGCCAAGGTAAAAGACCTGGTTTTTAACACGCCCAATAACGATTTAGGGTATGTGACTTTTAAAAACAGCATGAGCTCGTTTTACCTGGGGCCTAAGTTTGTTTTTAACGCAGGCGGGGTAGTAAGGCCCTATATAGATGTATTTGGCGCTGTACGGGGGTTTAACACCACCCTTACCAGCACTTTTAATGAAGAGATACCTGAATACGAACGATCCACCAGCAAAAGACTGCTAAGAAACACGGTGGCCCATTACGGCGCTTCAACCGGGTTGCTGATTGGCCTTACCCGAAGGATGGAATTTGACTTGCGGTTCAGCTATTCAAGGGGCGGTTCTATAAAATTTGCAGGGCTAAATACGGTAGGTAAAGACCCTGATTTTGAAAGTAACTATACTTACCGCGAGATTAAATCACCCGTATCGGACGTGTTTATTTTCAGGCTTGGCTTATCTATAAAGCTGGGGCCATTGAAGGATAAGAAAAAATCATCATCGTCAGCTCCGGCTTACCAGATTCCGCCTGATACTTCCACAAAAACATATACCAATCCCAAACCAGCTCCCCCACCTAAACCCGCGCCGGTACCACCAACTCCTCCCAAGAAGAAAACAGAGCCGGCCCCGGAACCACCTAAACCGGCGCCTGCTACGCCTGAAAAGAAAAAACCGGCCGAGGTGAAGCCCGTACCTAAACCAAAACCTGAACCTGAAGAACCGCCTATTAATTATTAATACGGCGATTACCAAGACTCTTCTTCCATAATCAATAGTCCTTTTTAGTTAACACGAAAAAGCCGGATTTAACCGGCTTTTTTATTACCTGTTTTTTCGTCGAAAAAAGAATAAGAAGTAACACGATGGCATAAACCTTGACGCCTGGAATACAATCAATAACCTCCCGCTATGAAAATATACTTTTACTGTTTCAGCATTTTATTTTCTGTTATAGCGCCTGCGGGTTTATCCGCACAAAGCTCCATTAGCTTTTATGCAAACGGCGCCCTTCCAAAAAGCCAGTTTCAGTCATCCGGATACCGAAACGGGTACGGCATGTCTATGGAATATCTTACCCCGGCTGTGTTTAAATCCCGGCAAAATATTTTTAACATCCGCATTGGGGCTGGCATGGAATATTTTGGCCACGGTAAAAGCAATGAAGTAAAAGACCTGGTGATGAACACCCCTAACAACGATAAGGGCAGTGTTTACTTCAGAAATGAAATGACAGCTTTTTACCTGGGGCCTAAAATTGTTTTTTTCCCAAAAGGCCGGGTAAGCCCATACCTGGATATTTTTGGGGCTATACGAAACTTCAATACCACACAAACTATTGCTTTTAATGAACAGGTAGAGGGATACCAGCAATCATCCACCACCGATGTTTTTAAAAACAGCATAGGGCATTACGGCGCTTCAGCAGGTTTGCTTTATAATGTGTCCAATCATGTTTCCATTGATTTAAGGGTTAGTTATTCCAAAGGCCCCTCTATAAATTTTGCCGACCTTTCAACGGTTAAAAGGCATCCTGAATATCAGAGCAATTTTACCTATGACACAAGACGGTTTGTATCTGATGTACTAATATTGAGGGTGGGTGTTATGTTCAACATATTTGAATGTGAGATTTGCAAACAGAACCGCTGCAATAAACCCGCAAACACAGAAGACACCGACGAATTACGAGTATTACACCCCAAACAACGACAACCTGAAACCGGCAGAAGTGAAACCGGTGCCGCTTCCCACCCCGAATCATTAACTGGATTTTTTAAAATAATGAAGCCCGGTTTGAGTAATCAGCCGGGCTTTTTGGTTTTGATTATGAATTTGTTACCGGACAGAAGTCCGGGGCCTGTTTTAACAGAACAAACAGGCCGTGTTGAATTAGCCATTACCCCAATTTCCTTCTTTCCAGCTCCTTTTCAATTAAGGTTAGCTCACGCCCGGCCTGCCCGGCTACTGACGAGTTCTCCTGCGCCCTGCGGGTAAGGTAGGGCAATACGGCTTTAACAGGGCCATAGGGAACATATTTGGCTACATTATATCCCGCATCGGAAAGATTAAAGCTGATATGGTCGCTCATGCCCAGCAATTGTGAAAAATATACCCGCTCATCGTTAGGAGCTATAGCATGGTCGAACATTAGCTGTGCCAGGTACCAGCTGCTTTCCTCATTATGGGTGCCTGCACAAATGCTCACGCGGTCAATATGCTCTATACATATTTTCAGCGACTTGTTGTAATCAATGTCTGTTGATGCTTTGTCCGGTTGTATAGGCGATGGGTAGCCTTTTTCACGGGCACGTTTGCGCTCCTTTTCCATATAAGCCCCGCGCACCAGCTTGTACCCTGCATAATAATTATGGCCGATGGCGTGGGCAATATCCCGCTTCAAGAACTCAACCCGGTCGTGGCGATACATTTGTAAGGTGTTAAATATAATTGCGCGTTGCTTATTATATTTTTCCATTGCCAAAGTAACCATGGTGTCAATAACATCCTGTATCCAGGTTTCTTCAGCATCCACCAATAGCCTTACCCCTTTCTCGTGGGCGGTGCTGCATATTTTATCAAACCGGGCTTCAAAACGCTGCCGCTCTGCCACTTCGTCAGGAGTAAGTGATTTCTTTAAATTTAATTTTTCCAATAAGGCAAAACGGCCAATACCTGTTACCTTAAATACGCTATATGCTATATTTTCTGACACAGCCGCCTTGTTAATGGTTTTGATTATTTCGGCAGCCGTAGCGTCAAAAACAGCCTCATCCTGAGCCCCTTCTACAGAATAATCAAGAATGGTACTGACTTTGTATTTCCATAACTGTTCAGATGTGGCAGTGCATTCCTCAATGGTTTCACCGCCGCAGAACTGGGCAAAAATTGTGTTTTTTATAATACTTTTGATGGGCAGATGCAGCGTAAATGCTACCCTTGCCAATGCAGGGCCTGAAGTTATCAGCCACTTGTAGCCGAACATCCTGAACAGGAAATGTGCTTTTTTCAGTTCGTTATCTGATTTAAGCCTGAATGCGATGGTGGTGTCGTCAAATGAAAAATTGAGTGGTTTTACTTCTGGTTGAGGGTTCATAAATATGGCGTATCGGCTACCGGTTGTAATAAAACGCAGCAAAAGTAAATAACTGTTACATGCAAACAAACATACTCTTATTCCGTCTTCAAATAATAGGCATCCTGCTGATCATCTTCTTTCTGCTGGATGTATATTCATGGCGGGGGGTATCACATCTCATTAAAAAGAAAAGCGCCCGGTTTAAGAGTATTGTAAGATACCTGTACTGGGGATTAAGCGGCGTGGTGGTTCTTTCCACAGCCCTTTTCCTGCTTATTCCCGTTCTTGACAAAATAATATGGCTGGATGTTTTTCTTAAAGTGTTCACCCTTACAGTGGGTACAGCCAAGTTTATAATAGCCCTGTTTGTTTTGCTGGAAGACATATTGCACACCATTTACTGGGTTATCC
>DASPJH010000576.1:0-2785 GCA_035628715.1 Bacteroidia bacterium | reverse complement strand
CGCGGCGTATTATGTGGATGTAAACAATAACGGGATAAAAGACCTGGTGGTTGCCCCTAACTTTGATGAGCCTGTAAAAGGCATCAATCAAATTTGGCTGTATAACAACTCCGGGGCTAACAATAACCCTAATTTCTCCCTTCAGAAAACCAACTTTTTACAAGACCAGACGCTTGATTTTGGTTCAGGAGTGGCGCCTGCTTTCCTGGATGTAGACAATGATGGCGACCTTGACCTTATTTTGGCCAACCGCGGGGATTTTACCGTAACTCAAAATGCTGCTGACCGGATGGCACTGCTGAGAAACACTGGTACAGCCACCAAACCCGAATTTACCCTGGACAATAACAACGATTACCTGGGGCTGATACAAGATGCCATAAGGGATATGAAACCTGCTTTTGGTGACCTTAATGGCGATAATAAACCCGATATGGTGATTGGCGACCAGGATGGAGAGCTGCATTATTACCAGAACAACTCTACCGGCAGCACGCTTTCTTTTGCTACAGCTGTAAAGAAATATATGAAAATTGACGTGGGCCTTTCAGCTGCGCCCCAGATTATTGACCTGGACGGGGATGGCCTGAAAGACCTTGTAGTTGGAACCGGTAATGGGTCTATTGACTTCTTTAAAAATAAAGGAACAGCTACGGCGGCTCAGTTTGACAGCGTGCCTGATATTGACACCCTTGGCGGCGTGTATGTTAGCAGTTTTTATTGGTATAAAAACTGGCAAACCGGCGATTCTTCAAAAGTGTATGATTTTGAAGGATATGCCACCCCGTTCTTTACCCAGCTTGATTCGGCAGGGCCGATGGAGCTGCTCGTTGGTTCAAAAACCGGTAAGCTATGGGTATTTACCGGCGTTGATAAAAACAACCTGAACACCCCTTTTACTGAAGTGGATTCTGTTTCCTACAATCACTTTACAAAACAATACGGAACCTACTTTGGTGGTTCACGCATAGTTCCCACGGCTGTTAAGCTTAGTGATTCCGCCGGTGCTAAACCAGCCATTTTTATGGGCAATTTCAGGGGGGGTATCAATTACCTGAGCCCTGTGTTTGACAGTGTAAATTATACCAAGAGTATTGTAGAACCGGTGCAGGAGCTGGCCGTTTTGATTTACCCCAACCCTACTGCCGGGGAAATAACCATACAGCGCAGCCTGGTACAGTATCCGGGCGAGGTGGAAATTTCAGTGCTGGATATGATGGGCCGCATGGTGCACAGGGGTATAATTGCGGAAGGAAATGAAAACGGAGTAATAACCGTTTCTGTTGCGCCAGGTATTTATTATGTGAAATTGTCCGGTAATCAAATGTATCAAACCGTGCAAAAAGTAACGGTGTTGAGGTAGCATAACACCGGTATACTGTATAAATTTAAAAGGAGACAATGATAAGTCTCCTTTTAAATTTAATATGTCTTTTGCCCTTCCGGCAATTTCCTAATGCTAAGTTAGATTAAAGCTCAATTCCCATTTTCCCGCCCAATTCCTGCAAGTCTTTTACAACAGCATCGGTAAGGGGGATGCCGTTTATCCGGCGTTTTTCCTGTTCCATTGTTTCCGGTTCACCGGGCACTAATACCTGCTTGCCTTCTATTGCCGGTGAAGCTTTAAAACGCTCTATCCAGTTTTCAATGTGTTTGTTGTAGTCTTCCAGCGGACGGAAGGCATCCACTCGCATAGCGCCTAAAAAATGGCCTAATCCTTCGCCCGGCATGTCCGGTGCCAGCGGCAGGAAGCTCACAAACGGTGGTGCCCATGGGCCATAAGCAGCGCCCGATAACACCGCCGAGAATATATCCACCACGGCAGCCAGCGCATACCCCTTGTGTCCCGCTTCTTCCACGGTTCCCAAAGGCAGTAATGCGCCACCGTTTTTCAGTGACTCCGGGTCGGTGCTGGGCTGGCCGTTTTTATCCTGTACCCAGCCCAAAGGAATAGACTTTCCTGTGCGCTGGGCTATTTCCAGCTTGCCATTCGCCGCGGCAGAGGTAGCCAAATCGGCGACAACAGGCTGGTATTTCCCGCCGGGAATTACATAACACATGGGGTTGGTGCCCAGCAGGCGCTCTCTACTGTGCGTGGGCGCCACCAGCGGACTGGCATTGGTCATGGCAATGCCTATCATGTTTTTCTCAGCAGCCATCAGCCCGTGGTAACCTGCTATGCCAAAATGATTGGAATTTTTAATGGAAACCCATCCGCTGCCCACTTTTTCTGCCTTTTCAATGGCTATTTTCATCGCGTAGGGCGCTACTACCAGTCCCAACCCTGCATCCCCGTCAATAGTGGCGGTAGACGGGGTTTCATGGATTATCCGGATATTGGGTGTGGGGTTTATCCTGCCCGCTTCCCAAAGCCGCACATATCCCGATAACCGGGCTACCCCGTGGGAGTCAATTCCCCGTAAATCGGCTTTTAACAAAACATCGGTGGCCAATACTGCATCGGCTTCCGAACAGCCCATTTTGGTAAACACCTGGTGGCAGAAAGACTGAAGTTGTTGAGGAGTGTAAAGGTTCATAGAAATGCTTTTGGCTGTTGGCCCTTTAAGCTAAAGGCTAATAGCGAAATGCAAAAGGCTTACCCTATCGCTTTCGCCAGCAAATCTACAATATGCACTGGTTTCAGGGCGATGTTTTTCTTTTTGATGTATGAGTCCAGTTGCAGCAGGCAGCCGGGATCGTTGGTTACAATGTATTCAGCGCCGGTTTGCAGGGCATCGTTCACCTTTCTTTCTACCAAAGAAATAGAAATAGGTTCCATTTCCGT
>DASPJH010000575.1:0-3098 GCA_035628715.1 Bacteroidia bacterium | reverse complement strand
TGGCCGAAATGGAAATAAGAACAATTGCAAACAGGGTGATTTTTTTCATAGTGGCGGCAAAGTTCTTATTAACACTTAAATATAGCAATATGTTTTTTTGCAAACATATTGCTATATTGTATAAACAGGTTTTTCTTATTCAAATGTTTTAATAAATTTTGCTCTGCCTCCTTCCCTGGTTGTCAATAAGTAAACGCCACTTGCAAGGCCGGAAACAGTAATTGTTCCGGCTTCTGAAAATGTTAAAACAGTTTTACCCGTAATATCAGTTATAATACCTGTTTGGGGAACAGTGAAATTAATTTCGTTTGTCGCCGGATTGGGATAAATTGAAATTAACTTATTATTAATCTCAGGGGCCGAAACCAGGCTGAATTTAGGTACAAACTTATATACCGCTCCATTTGAAGGAACACCTTTTAATGCCCTGAAACCGAATGTTTTTGCGCTGTCTGTCTGCAGGTTGGAAGGCTCATTAGAAAGCCATAATTTCTCATATATAGATGATAAATTATCCGGTGCGTAAAATATACCGACATGGGGGCCGGCAGTGGCGCCCAGTTCAGTGTAGCCGGAAGCATTGTTTGCTGAGGAGAGTCCGTAGTGCATTTCAATAATTCCGGTGGCCTGGTATACCCATATCTGAAAATTAATAAAATTATTAGCCTGCCCTGTCCGTATTTTCACATTCTTCCACTGCACTTTTACAATTTTATTGCCGCCGGAGCCTTCCACTTTATAAGATATTTCGGAGTTATTGTCTATAGAATCCAGAAAAACAAAAGCCCCGTCAATAATTATCATGGATGAGTCATTATCAATTCGCAGGTTACCGTTGGTTTGCAGGTTAAACGTTTTTACACCGCCAAAAGGAAAAGGCGTTTTATAAAACCAGAAGGTTTCACCGGTTAAATCAATTAAATGAAAATCTCCGGAACCAAAATTTGGGTTTTGAATAACTGTAGCCCCTACGAGCTCGGCATACGTGCCTGTAGTTTGTTCAAACCTGTAAGAAACCTGTGCTGCTGTGAGTAATGGGAAAACAGTTAAAACAAGCAAAATTCCCTGCCAAATAGTTCTCATATTATTTTTTTAGTAATGTGGTGTTAACTTCTCCGTTTGAGTTAGTAATGGTTACAGTATATACACCGGGTACCAAGGCGCTTATATCAATACCCCCGGATGTATAATTTCCGTTATAAAGTGTTTGGCCCGTAACAGTGGTTATTTTAACATTTTCAATTTCGCCAGATGGCAGCTGTATATATATTCTGTCAGTGGCAGGGTTGGGGTATACTGAAAATACAAGTTTTGCGTCTTCCCCAATTCCCACGCCTGATTTCCTGGTAAAGCGGTATACCGTGCCATTAGGCGGAAAGCCCAATAATGGCGCCTGAACGGCCGGACTGAACTGGATGGAGGGGCTATTGCAGGGGCCTGAAATACGCTGGTTTTCGTAAACCAATGTAAAATCGGTGCTTAATAAAAAAATGCCTGCAAGTATATCCTGCGCACTGTCGTTCAGCTTATCATTGGCAATACTGCTGGGCCCGTAATGAAACTCTATGGTTTGGCTTCGCAGGTACAATTTGCATTGCATATTGATATAATCACCGGGAGTGCCACTATCCGGCTCCAGGTTTTTCCACTGGATAATAAATACCGTATCGGTACCGGTAGTTTCAGCAGTAGCAGATATGGAGGAAGTATTGTCAATTTTTTTCAGAGCTGCGGTAAAGGGGTCGGTGGCAAATGCATACTGGGGGCCGCTGGCAACGATAAAGCCATTTACTCCTACGTTGAGGCTGGTTCCTGCCTGTTCATCAAACATTTTTACCGGAATTCCCAAATTCACCTGGTAGGAATTTTGAGTAAACGTGTTGGTAATCAGTTGCCCGCCTGATATTTCTGTATAAGGCTCAGTGGTTTTGCTGAAGTTGTAAAAGGGTTGTCCCTGCGCTACCAGGCTAAAAGCCAGGATGCTAAGGGCCGTGGTTGTTTTTAGTAGATGTTGCAGTTGCATATAGTTTATTTTTAATGTTTCTGAAATCCAAAATCAGCCACGACACCAGCGCATACAGGCTGCCGTACCGTAAATACCACCACAGCGTATTGGTGTAGGGCTTATGCGAGTAATAATGGCTTAGGTACCGCTCTTCCATAGCAGCCACCTGCTCTTCGGTATTACCCTGCGAGCGCATGTATTCTGCCTGCATATCAATCATAGGGCGGCTCATCTGCAGGTTAAAAAACCGCGCGTCGGCAAAGTAAAATATACAGTATACGCAGGCGCCCATCATAGCCACCGTTAGTCCGCCCAGGAAGGCGGGAACAAAAGGCAGCCGGCCGTTAAACACTTTTACTTTAAGCTCACGTACCGACAGGAACACTGCCACCGGTATCAGTACAATAGCCAGGGTAGCCAGCCGCGAAATGCTGCTTTGGCTGTACATAATGCCCGTCCATAACATAATGTACAGGTAAAGCACCAGTGCAAGCCCGCCCACTAACCCGTATTTTAAAATCGTTTTTACCATAGGTATTTGCGTTTATTTATCCGCAAGTAAACCGATAGCAAAGGAGAAGGAAAGCCTTTTCCAAGGCAAGTTTTGCCGGTTTGAAAAAGGGTTGATTTAGCGCAATGCGGCATGACGCTATGGGTTAGCCCCCTCCCCACCCTGTCATTCCGCAGAAATCTTCTCCCGGCTTGGGTAAATTCTACCGGTTGCTAACCCCCAAATCCCACTTCGGCAGGCTCAGTGCAAGCTCTAAAGGGGACTTTGTCCAGGATGGCACGATAATGCTTTCAATCCGGCAGTAATCGAAGCTACCTGGTTGGCCCCTTTAGGGGTCGGGGGTAAATTCAAAGTTGATGTCACAAGAGCACCAACGGTTTCAATCCATTCCCCACCCTGTCATTCCGCAGGAATTTTCTCCCGGCTTGGGTAAATTCTCCCGGTTGCTAACCCCTAAATCCCACTTCGGCAGGCTCAGTGCAAGCTCTAAAGGGGACTTTGTCCAGGATGGCACGATAATGCTTTCAATCCGGCAGTAATCGAAGCTACCTGGTTGGCCCCTTTAGGGGTCGGGGGTAAATT
>DASPJH010000574.1:0-3286 GCA_035628715.1 Bacteroidia bacterium | reverse complement strand
CGATTCCACTGAGCTTACAGCTACTTTTATCGGTGGAGCCCAATATTTGTGGAATACAGGTAACCCGGCAGACAACCAGCAAAAACTTTGGGTAAAACAAAGCGGCTCTTATTCTGCAACTGTTACTAACTCGGGCGGTTGTAAAGCCACCTCACCAGCTGTTAACATAGTTGTTAAGTCAAAGCCGCTGGTTTCACTATCCTCATCGGCAGCAAACGATTCCGCCTGCAGTACTGACAGTATAACATTTACCGCTACTGCCGGGCACGATACCTATAATTTTATGGTAAATGGTGTTACCAAACAAAACACCTCTTCAAACACCTACAGAACCAAACTTGTACCCGCCGATGTGGTTTCTGTAATAGCTACTAAAGCTGGTTGCGCCAGCCTTGCGGCTGACAAAAACCTGGTTATAATTACGCCGCTACCGGCCCCTGTAATATCCTGCGGAACGGCCACTACATCCAGCGTTACTTTCAACTGGGGAGCGGTTTCCAACGCCACCGGTTACGAGGTAAGTACCAACAATGGCGCTAACTGGGTTACACCTTCATCAGGTGCAACAGGAACATCGCACCAGGTAACCGGCTTAGGCTTCAGCACTAATGTAACCTTACTGGTTAGAGCGCTTAGTGCAGGCCCTTGTGCGTTTGGAAGCAGCGGTCAGCAGAGCTGCAGCTCACTTCCCTGCTCGGGTGTTACCTTTACTACCATACTTGGCGATACGCTTATTTGCCCCGGAGATTCCACCACCATCACTATCGGCAATATTTCTGCACCCAACTTTGCGCTGAAATTCAATAATGGTGCTTTTGCTACCGATACAGTTTTTTGGGTACAACCCAACATCACCACCAGCTATCCGTTTGAGCTGGTAGACTCAGCCAACCTGGTTTGCCCGCCCGCCACCTTTAATGCTGATGTTAAGGTGGACAATGTTCCTGCGCTTAATGTAGGATATAGCCCGGCGAATGAAGTTTGCCAGGGAGCGCCGGTTCAAATCACCTCATCAACGGGCTTTGCTACGTATACATTGCACGTAAACGGATTGCCATCAGCCCTTACAAACAGCACCGGCGCATTTAGCTTTAGCGCGGTTACCGGAGGAGTGCCCCTTAATGTGGTGGCCCAAACCGTTAACGGTTGCGAAGCCAGCTCTCCTGACAAGGCATTTACAGTGAACCCGTTGCCAAATGTTGGATTTACTGCTAACGTAAACAACAAAATGGTGACTTTTGACGATACCACCGCCAACGCTGTTACCTGGGACTGGGATTTTGGAGACAACTCCGGAACGGCTACTACCAAAAACCCAACCTATACCTATGCAACTGTAGGCTCGTTCGACGTGAAGCTTATTGTTACTGATAATAATTTATGTGTTGATTCAGCAACACAGCAAATTACAACCGCTAACGTTTCTACAGGTGAGATAGAAGGACTGAATAGGCTTGAGGTATATCCCAACCCTACTACCGGTAAGGTTAAGCTCGACCTGAACTGGCAGGGGAATGGCGTTATCACCATTAAGGTAACTGATATTACCGGCCGAACTATTTCTACAGAAACCATTACTGAAACCGGTGTAATGAGCCGTGAAATAAACCTTACCGCTTTACCCGGCGGCACCTACCTGGTGCATATACAGGCCGAAAGCGGTGAAAAGGTGATTAAACTGCTGAAACACGACAAATAACTCGTTTTAATAGCTACTACTAATTCACTGAAAGCAGGCCCTCAAAAGCCTGCTTTCTTTATTTGGATTATATCATAAATGCTTTCATTATCGTTTACTGATTATGAAAAAGCTGCTTCCTGTGTTTCTGCTGGTGTTTGCTTTTATTGCTATTACGGCGTTTTATCTTAACAATAAAAAGGCACAGGACCTTACGGGCAGGTTAGTTACCGGTTATGAAATTGGCGATGCGGTTGACAGCCTGAACGGGGTGAAGGTGTATTATAACGGGGCTGTGTCCAATACGGCAGAAAGGCATAAAGCCGTCAGCGGCTATAACTACGGCCTGCGATGGCAATGCGTGGAGTTTGTGAAACGTTACTATTACGATTACCTGGATCACCAAATGCCCGATACATACGGCCATGCTAAAGACTTTTTTGACAAAGAGCTGAAAGACGGTGCTCTTAACAAAAAGCGCAATCTCATCCAGTATAAGAATGGCGGCAAAACTGCTCCCAAAACAAATGATCTGCTGGTTTTTCGCCCACACAGCTTTAATCCATACGGCCATGTGGCCATCGTTTCAAGGGCAGATTCTTCAGAAATGGAAATCATCCAGCAAAATCCAGGGCCTTCGGCACCCTCGCGGGTAACCTACACGCTTACCCATAAAAACGGCAAATGGACAGTAGACCGCAGCGACCTGCTGGGCTGGCTGCGTAAGGAGTAAACAGCAAAATAATCTATCCATTATCTAATAAGTAATTACTATTACCTTTGCACAGGTCCCGCTTCCCGTTTTAAATTCCAAGAGCCTCTATGACATACGTCTTATTCGTTATCGGCTTTGCGCTGGTAATTTATGGCGCCAACTTTTTAGTTGACGGTGCATCTTCCATTGCCAAAAAATTCAACGTAAGCAACCTGGTCATAGGGCTTACGGTGGTAGCTTTTGGCACCTCTATGCCTGAGTTTATCGTGACCTTTTTTGCAAGCATCGATGGCGCCAATGAAATTGCCTACGGAAACGTTGTAGGCTCCAACATTTTCAATGTACTGTTTATCCTGGGTATTTCGGCGCTTATATATCCCCTTACGGTACACCGCAACACGGTATTTAAAGAAATCCCGCTTTCGCTTCTGAGTGCTGTACTGATATTGTTTTTGGGCAGCGACCTGTTCATTGATAAGGAGCCGGTAAGCCTTTTTGCCAACTATAATACAGAGGCTGAATCACCGCTGGGCGGAGCGCTTACCCGTATCGACGGGCTCGTAATGCTGCTGTTTTTTGTGGTCTTTATTTTTTATGTAGTAGCAACTGCCCGCGATGCAGGCTCCGAAGGACAGGACGAGGTAAAAATACTTCCGCCGCTAAAATCTGGTTTGTTTGTGATTTTTGGTCTTGCCGGACTGGTGTTTGGCGGCAAGTGGGTAGTGGACGGTGCTATTGAAATAGCTAAATCGCTGGGCCTGAGCGAAAAATTTGTAGGCCTAACCATAGTTGCGGCCGGAACCAGCCTTCCCGAACTGGCAACCAGCACCGTAGCAGCTTATAAAAGGCAAACCGATATTGCCATTGGTAATGTAGTGGGCAGCAATATTTTC
>DASPJH010000573.1:0-6667 GCA_035628715.1 Bacteroidia bacterium | reverse complement strand
TATCGGTTTCATTTGCAGCAAGTTTTAAAAATTTAGTGGTCACAAATTCCCGTGTCCGGGCTATTGAATCTTTACCGTACCCACCCATGTGCGGGGTAAGCAGCAGGTTTTGGTGCTGGCGGGCATAATTAAGCAGGCCTAGCGACCCTTCTACGGTGCCGCACCAGCCTGAGTCATCGTTCAGCACATCCAGGGCAGCACCTTTTATTTTTTTTGACTGAAGGGCTGCCAGCAGGGCATCTTCATCCACCAGCTCACCACGTGATGTATTAACAAAATACGACCCGTGTTTTAATTTATTGAATTTTGAAGCATCCATAAATTTCTCATTCTCTTTGGAATAAGAAATCAGCAATAGCACAAAATCCGATTCGCTAAGCAGGGTATCCAGTGCGGCTGGTACTACCTCTGCCTGGGTTATTTTACCAGGGTTATGATCATGCGCCAATACCCTCATCCCAAATGCCCCACCGTAGCGGGCTACAATTTTTCCAAGCCGTCCATAGCCAATAATACCCAGTGTTTTGGTATCCAGCTCATCGGCCAGGTAAGGTATACGGTCCCACCGGCCCTCCATAACGCTGGAGTTTGCACCTGGAATATTTCTTATTAGCGCCAGCAACAAGCCCCAAGTATGCTCAGCAGTACTTTTTACCGCTGCCAGAAACTCCGACTCGCCTTTCAGGCTCACTACCTTTACATTGCGCTCAGCGCAGGCATCTGTATCAATATGGTTGAGTCCTGTGGTGGAACTTACTATATACTGTAAACCCGGCTGCAGGTGAATGGCTTTGCTATCCATCATCACGCCCAAGCGGGTAAAAATCACATCGTACTGGCTGGCTGAAAGAAGGCTGTACAACTCTTCCTGGTTGCTGCAATCAGCATTGGTTATGCTGTGCGAGCTTTCCAGCCGGGTAATGGCTTCAGCGGGATATTTAGAATATTCCAGGTGAAGGATCTTCATGCCAGGTGTTTGTTATAGGTCCACTCAGCAAACTCAAAGTCATCCATTGTATCAATGTTGGCTGAGCGGTGCTGAGGCATTTCGAGCGCCATGCACTTTTTACCTTTGTATGAGTTGTTTAGCAGGGTATCCCTTTTAGTAAGGTATATGGCCCCATTACGGATATACATTTTTTCCAGTTCCTGGCGGTTCTGGTTTTCATAGGCCTCGCAAAAAGGCGGGTCAATCAGCTGACCGTTCTTCACATATTTCATGCGGGCCGGGTGATTTGCCAGCACATCCACCACACTTATTACGCTATCTGCATCAGATGTTGACTCTAATATGCTGATGGCCGTATTTATATCTTCTACCGTTTTGAAAGGCGCCGTAGGCTGCAACAGCATTATGGCATCGTAGGTGGTATTGTCCAGTCGCTCCATTTCCAGCAGCGCGTGTTTAGCCACGTCAATGGATTTTGCTGTATCGCTGGCCAGGTCTGCAGGGCGGCTGAAAGGAACCTCAGCACCTGCTTCGCGGGCCACCCGGGTTATATCATCATCATCTGTGCTTACTATTACTTTACTAAGGTTAGAAGCAAGCGCCACATCAATAGTATGTTTAATAAGTGGCTTACCGGCCAGCATTTTAATGTTTTTGCCCGGTACGCCTTTAGAACCTCCGCGTGCAGGTATTATTCCGAGTATTTTCATGCCTCTACCAAAGCGGTTGATTTAACATAGCTCAGTCCCATATAAGTGCATGGCCTTGCCGACAATATATCCTCATCACGAAACAGATTCCAGCCATCGTATACTATCGGGTTCTCGTTCATGGTGCGTACCATTTCAAACACATTTATTTTCTCAAAGCTCTTGTGGTTGTTCAAAAACATTACCACGTCCATATCTTTAAATGCAGCAGGCATGTTTACTGCCTTTATACCGTATTCTTCTATCTCTTCTTTCACCACCACAGCATCATAGCCGTATACCTCTTTCACCTTGCCTTTAAACAGCAGGGCAATTTCTACTGCCGATGAATTGCGGATATCGCCGGTTTCGGGGTTGCCTTTAAAAGCCAGCCCGCATACCAGTATGTTGCAGTCAGCAGGGTTTTTGCCGGTTGCTTCCAGTTGCTGCATCACTGCTTCAAAAGCATGTTCGTGCATGCTCTCATTAATGGTGCGGCCTTTAATAAATATATCGCCGTCAAAATCAAACTGCTCGGCTACCGAGGCAAAAATGTGCGGGTCTTTGGTAAGGCACGGGCCGCCCACCCCGGGGCTTGGCAAGGGTACAGGGTCGCGGGGATACCCGTCGTTTGCCGCTTTAATAACAGCCGCTATATTAATATTGAATTTGGATGCTATCCTGGCCATTTGGTTAGAATAAGCAAATACATAATCGCGGAAAGAATTGTTGATAAGCTTTGCCATTTCAGCCGACTCCAGCGACTCTACCTTTACAATGGTGGGAGTAATGTCCCTGAACACAGCAGCAGTTGCTTCCAGTGAGTCGTTATTATACCCGCCGATAATTTGTGGCAGCGACCTAAGCTCTTTCAGGGCTTTGCCTTCAGCAGTACGCTCAGGGGCGAATGAAAGGTGAAAATCCACCCCGCATACCAACCCTGATTTTTCTTCCAGTTTAGCCTTAACGTGCCTGCGGCAGGTTCCAATAGGCACGGTGGAACGCAATATTACCAGGTGACCGCGTTTCAGTTTGCCGGCAATTTTCTCGCAGGCATCGTCCAGGTAATCCATAATGGGGCGTTTTTTGCCATCAGGCATTTTCACCACAGGCGTACCTACGGATATAATAAATACATCGCCATCATCGGGCAACTCCTTTGATACAGAAAAGTTACGGCCTATTTGCTCCTTCAACAGCTCGGGCAAACCTACTTCATGTATGTATGATTCGCCCCTCTGCAACATTGAGTAACGGGTGTCATCTACCTCAACACCAGTAACCAAAAAGCCTGCGTCGGCCATCACAACGGCCATTGTAAGGCCCACATATCCTAATCCCACCACTACCAGGTGACGATGGCTGGCTACCTTTTGCTCCCAAAGCTGGTGGTAATCAAGCACGCGTGCAGGCTGGCCGGCATTGTTTACAAATATTATTTTGCTTAGGTACTTGCTGCTTTTACGATTACGGGCTTTTAGCTCCTCGGGCAGTTTTTCCAGTATTTGCTGGATGGAAAGCCCCTCGCTGAAAGTAATGGGGTTTTGCTGCATAATATTACCCGCCTTTAAATCAAGGGTTGAGTGTTTTAGCAGCGCCCTGCGTATATCTCCTTCGGTTACAGTACCCAGCAGTTTGCCATTTTCATCCGTAACCAGGGCTATGCCTGACGGTACATTGTTTTTTGCAGCATTATCAAACAATCTGTAAATATCAAACAGGCTGGTTTGAGGGCTGCAGCAAATACTGCTTACTATGTTGGTAACGTGGTTCATTTTTATAACTGAGAATAAATATAATCAGCGGCAGCAACGGCGCCACCGGTGGCCAGCCCGGCTATGTTAGTGCGCATGTGCTGCAATTCGGTTTTTGCATATAGCTGGTTAATGGTTTCTACTACCCTGTCAGCAGTAAAACCCATCATATTTTTACCTATGCCCAGCTCATTTACGCGTAAGCTGTTAAAGTCCATTTCAGGGTTACCGCTTTCGGCCATGCACATTACCGGCACTTTGTATTTCACAGCATCGGTAAGTATGCCTATGCCCGGGCGGCAAACAATCATGTCCAGAGCGGCAAAATCTTCGTCGGTATAGCTGAATTTTGTTAACGGCAATCCCGCATCCCGGCTTTTATTAAATAACTTGCTGTCAGTAAAAACTGTAAGGCCGGTTTTTTTTATCAGCTCAGCAAGGCACTCCAGCAAAACTGCATCCGATAAGGTAGTGCCGCCGCCGGTTACCAGTATATTGCCAGTGTTTGTTGTTTTTTCAGGCTGTCCTTCCACCCGCTCACAAAACCAGGGCATCGGTAACGCTTGCGTCTGGTTTAATACAGCGGGCATAGCCATACCTGCCTGGCAAATCATAGGCGGTTTACCGGCTTCGTCCAGCACTTGTTTTTCAAAGTTTATCACCTGCCCGTCGTTGCCGGTATTTTGCAGTATATTGTGCCATAAAAAAGAACCCATGAGCGCCACTTTAGCAAAAAGGCCCAAGGGTGCAGTATAATTATCGCTTATAACCAGCTGGCTGGCGCTTAACTCTTTAATGCCCAATAGTGATTGCCGCCAAAGGGTATACCTGTTAAGGGTATAGTTGTTTCCCCACGTGGGTGCATCATCCATTGGTGCAGTAAAAAACTTTACGCTGCTTTTGCCGGAAAGGAACACAACATCAGACCAGTTTTGAGTATTTGTAAGGTGAAACGCGGCACAAAATATATTTACCTGTATGCCGGGATATTGCCGCACCAGGTGGGCGCACACATGGGTTACCCGTTTAAAATGGCCGTAGCCATTGGTGCACACAATAAAAGATACGGTAGGAGTTGAAATCACTTCTTATGTGAAGACTCAAGGGTGTAGCCGTAGTAGTTAACAAACCAGTCAACAAACTTCTTCACCCCGTCTTTAATGTAAGTCCCGGGCTTAAAATCAATATAGTCAAACAGGTTCTGTACGTCCGCATATGTTTTTGGCACGTCACCCATTTGCAGCGGCTTTTTTATAATTTCCGCTCTTTTTCCGGTTACCTCCTCAATTGCATGAATAAAATCCATCAGCATTACGGGGTTATTGTTACCAATGTTAAAAATGCGATAAGGCGCAGTGCTCATATGCGCGGGCAAATCATCGTCAGCCAGTTCAGGGTGCGGCGCAGGTGGCATATTCACCAACCGGGACACACTTTCAGTTATATCGTTCACATAAGTGAAGTCCCGCATCATATCACCGTTATTATATACCTCTATCGGCTTCCCTTCCAGTATATTTTTGGTAAAGATAAAAAGCGCCATATCGGGCCTTCCCCAAGGGCCATAAACTGTAAAGAACCGCAAGCCAGTGGTAGGTAACCCAAAAAGATGCGAGTACACGTGAGCCATCAACTCATTGCTTTTTTTGGAAGCAGCATACAGTGAAATGGGATGATCCACATTCTGTGTAACGGAAAATGGGTTTCGCTTGTTAAGCCCGTATACCGAAGAACTGGACGCGTAAATAAGGTGCTTCACGGCATTATACCTGCAACACTCCAGGATATTAATAAAACCCTGAATGTTACAATCAATGTATGCCTGGGGGTTGGTTAGCGAATATCTCACGCCAGCCTGTGCTGCCAGGTTAATTACTATATCAAATTTATGCTCCTCAAACAGCGTATCAAGGCATTTCTTATCCTCCAGCTTTAATTGAATAAAGTAATGCCCTTTATCAGTTTTTATAAGTTTATTATAGGCAATCTCTTCCCGCTTAAAGCCTTGCTCTCCCAAACGGTTGTATTTTATATTAACGTCATAATAATCGTTAATAGAATCAAGGCCAAAGATAATATTGCCTTGCTGCCTGCTTAGCTTCTGGGCTAAATGATGGCCGATAAATCCTGCTGTTCCGGTAATTAAAATTTTCAAAATATAAAGGCCGGTGTTTAGTTTATAATCGTCCGTCCACAATTGCCTTTTCCAGGCAGCCTTTCACATCATACAAAACACTTACAGGCTTGCGCAACGTATTCAGGTCAAGGCCGCTAAACTCTTTGTGTGCAACTGCAAGTATAATAGCATCGTATTTTTTTTCGACTATTTTATTAAAATCTTTTACCGTTTCTAATCCGTATTCGTGTTTTACTTCGTCGGTTTCAGCCCATGGATCATAAACAGTAATATGGGTATGGTACTCCTTCAGTTCGGTCACAATATCTACAACTTTGGTATTGCGAACATCGGGGCAGTTTTCTTTAAAGGTAAAGCCTAGTACCAGTACTTCTGCGTCCTTCACCTTAATATCTTTTTTTAGCATCAGCTTCACAGCCTCATTGGCTACAAAAGCGCCCATACCGTCGTTTAGTCTGCGCCCAGCCAGTATAATCTCAGGGTGGTATCCTACTGATTGTGCTTTCTGTGCCAGGTAATAAGGGTCTACTCCTATGCAATGGCCGCCTACCAAACCAGGTTTAAATTTCAGGAAATTCCACTTGGTACCGGCTGCTTCTAAAACTTCATTGGTATCAATGCCCAGGCGGTTAAATATTTTTGAAAGCTCGTTTACAAAAGCAATATTTATATCTCTTTGTGAGTTTTCAATCACTTTTGCCGCTTCAGCTACTTTAATAGAAGGCGCCAGGTGGGTACCCGCTTTAATAATTGATTTATAAAGATTATCAACCACTTTGCCCGATTCTGGTGTTGAACCTGAAGTAACTTTAAGTATTTTAGTTACTGTGTGCTCTTTATCCCCCGGATTGATACGTTCCGGTGAATATCCGCAGTAAAAGTCGGCATTGAATTTAAGGCCCGAAACACGCTCTAAAACAGGAACGCACTCTTCTTCGGTAACTCCCGGATAAACAGTGGATTCATACACTACAATATCACCCCGCGAAAGCACTTTTCCCACCGTTTCACTCGCTTTATAAAGGGGGGTAAGGTCGGGGCGGTTATGATTGTCAACCGGAGTTGGAACGGTGACAATGTAAATATTGCAATCCTTAATGTCATCAATATTTGAGGTGAATTTAATTCCTGCTCCATC
>DASPJH010000572.1:0-12786 GCA_035628715.1 Bacteroidia bacterium | reverse complement strand
AAAATATCGCGAAAGGACAAGACAAGTGGCTTACCAAGTTATTGACCTTCTATTCACAATATACGAAATAATTGTAGCAAATAGTGTGCAAACACTTGTAAGTTTTTTGCAAACTGACGGTATGGCATAAAAAAGGGGACTGTTTAACAGCCCCCTTAAACATACTGTTAGATTGCTTATTTCAAAATAACAATTTTCCTATTCTCATTTACTGTTCCGTCAAGTGTTGTTATTTTGATGAAATATGTTCCACTTGAAAGCGCATCAACTGGCATGGCAAGAACTGCATAATTAGAAACTGAAAATGTTTCCGACAATAGTTTTTTACCGGCTATGTCAAATATGCTAACGGTATAGGTATTATCGCCCTTCGCTGGTGTTTGTATAAATAAATTATTAGTTGCTGGATTTGGAAATACTCTTAGCTCCGGCCCTTTAACTTCAGGCTGAACATCCATTGTATAGTCATGTTTACTGAATGGTGGTAGACCCGTTGAAACAAACTGAGGTTCTGTTCCTGACGGTATGTAGAAACATGAACTGGTGAATGAACTATTATTAGGTCCACCGATTGTTAGGGAATTGCTTGATGCATCAAACAGGATATTAACAAACGAGCCTGACCAAAAATTATTGGCACCAGCAATTACTGTAGATGACTGGTAAAACAGGCATGGATATGATGAGCATGTAATGAGACCATTTCCGTAAGTTGCTATAAGGGTTGTCGAAACGCCAGAACTGTTTATAAAGCTATTATTCCCATTTTGAAGGTAAAGTGAATAATATGTTGAAATACTGGCCACGGAATCATCATAAAATACATTGTCCCCTCCGGAGTGCCCGCCAAGTGTTAAATTTGGACTTAAATTCAACTCTCCCCCAGCTGCAATTCCTTCATCATTATTTTTAAATTTATTACATTCTAAAGTTAAATTAACCTTTTGTGATGAGGTTGTACTAATTCCCACATCATTATTTTCAAAACCGGAATGAAATACATAACAATTAACAGGACTTGAAGCATTAGAATGCATATTTATTCCGACTCCGTTGTCTAGAAAATAGCAATCATTAAATTCACAGTCGCCTTCTAGTGAAGGAGCGTAAACACCATATTCGGTATTGTACTTGAAATCACAGTTGACAATTTCCAAACTGCCTTCGATGGCTTCAATGCCGCGCTCATTTACGTCAAATGTTGAATTATCTATCGTATACGTGCCGGTAAAACCATTATCCATGTATAGTACTACTCCCCGCTCCAATTGGTTAAAACGGCACTCCGAAATTGAAACAATGCTTGGCATATACACAATTAACCCTTTTTCACTGCCAGCAGATCCGCTTCCGATAAAATATGTTTCCGAGAAATTACCTGGCACTGAAATTCCTAGCGCACCACCACTAGAATACTGAACCCAACCGTTTGAAATATTGAATGCAGCAAGTTCGGGACTTGTGACACTTCCATCTGGAGTGGTAAGTTCCCCGCCTATTATTTCTAATACCTTATCTGAACCAAGTAAAGGATCGTTGTTCCCGGGTAGGTTTATTTCAGCCGTAGTTCCTGTAACTTCTATGCCCCCTGAAGTAAAATGTGATAAATCAAAACGGATAAAACCGGCTTTTAAAACCCCTGATGATTTCCCAAAAGTAAAATTAGCGCCGTCCATAATTTTTAAAGTGCCCCGTATCTCTAAAACTGCATTTTCACCGTCCAGCAATATTTGCGCACCCGGATGGTAAGTCAAAGTGGCTCCCTCCTCTATTACAACCTTTGAATTGTTATGAATAATTAAAATGCCATCATCTAAAATATCTATAGAGCTTCCCTCTTTCATATATAGCTCACCCATATTATTTACAGAATTATCGCCAACAATCAATTGACCGCCATTACTAATCCCGATGCTGGTTACACCACCGCAGCCGTCTGATATTGAGCTGAAAACTTTGAAGGTGGAACCAGCAGGGGGTGAAGAATTATTATTGTTTAAATCTGGGGTATAACCAACCTTTTCATCGCTGTTTATTTTTACTGAACCACCATTTATATTTATTGTATATAATCCGCTAGAGAAAGGCAATCTATTGGTGGTGCCTTGGCCGTAATTATATACTTCACCTGAACTTATTGGGCTATTGGATAAAATAACTCCAACGGTGCCCGAATAGGCCGGGACATGTAAATTTTGAATAAATGTTGATGCTCTTGGATACCAAGCGGTATGAGAAGTATTTATAGTTACATTTGAACTATTCTTAGGAATTTCATAATTATTTATCTGACTTTCATTATTTGTCCAGTTCTGTAAAAGATTGTCAAAATTACCATCAATATCGTATTCCAGGTTATCCCGGAACGGACTAACCAACGCACTGCTGCTGATGGTTGGGTTGAATGTAAAGCGATCCGTATGAATGCTGATTCCTAACTGTTCCAACGTTGCGCCACCAAGTGCAACACCGCCAGTGTTTGCTTTAATGGACTGAAAACTCCCTGGAACGTTGTCTATTCCTATACCATCTTCAATTTCATCTTTTTGTCCGGCAATAATGAATGTGGTAAACCAGCCTCCTAAACTTAAAATGCCGGTATATAACCCCCTGTAAATCCTTTTTTTGCCCTGAATAGCAATGGGCATTGACCAGGTTTCGACATCCGTTTTAAAGCCTAAAAGAGAAACATGGGGCATTATATTAAATAATGGGGGAATTATAAGCTTACGTTCAATATCAATAGCCAAAAAAGTTGAGCTGTTTCCAATTCCCTGGTCTGTGACGTTATCAGCGCCATTTAATAAGGCCACATTCTTTATTTGCTTACCCCTGCTGCTAACCTGCGACGGAAATCCTTTTGAGTCCAGAAAGCTCATCATGGTATTCCTGAATGACGTTGAAGTAGGAACCATAGGGTACAAGGTGTTTGAATAGGTATGGTGTTTTAAAAGCTGTAGGGCTGCATTGCATCCAAGTATCTTTTCTGCATCACCAATCTCAGGTACAAACAGTCGTATAGGTAACGGAATAAAAATGGGTATTCCTAACGCATAGCTGCCTACCCATATGTTCATATCATACACATGATTTAACATGGCCTGGAAAGCTATTGGAACATTAGCGCCGTTATAAGGAACATCATAGGATATAAAATTCTCTACATCGTGCTGCTCAGAAGCATCCTCCATTTCCAGCAAAGCCCACCGTGCAACAAGCCCGCCCATGCTGATTCCCATTATTGTGGTAGGCTCAGTGCTGCCGTTTAATAATTTCTGGTTATTCACTTCCCTGATAACGCTTTTCACAAGTTGAGCATTTCGCTGGATAAAATCTCCTCCATCCCTGTAATTAATATAAATAAGGTCATAGCCTTCCGATAGCAAAAAACTGTTTAAATCTGATGCCAGGTTAATCATCCCGGTTCCAAACTCATTTGCAAGAAATGTTTCAAAGGTTTCACCTTCTTTGCCAAAATTAAAGGCTTTTATTGTTGGAGGGTCTATCCCGGGAACCACTATAAAAGGTTTCATTAGCTTATTATTGTTCCGGCAGTTTAAACGCACGGAAACATCCGCGGAGGCAAATTTGCCATCAAAGGGTTCAGATGCGGTGAAGCCGGGCCAAAAAGGAAGGTTCAATAAATTTGTGCCACCGGACTTTCTGAAAAACGGCGCAAACAAAGTGGTGTACCCCCTTAAAACCGTTCCCCCGCTAAAATATATTTCGTATTGAATTTCTTTAGTGCCGGTAGTATCGTAATGTATATGTACATCCTGCCCGGGTGTGACCGCCTGAAATCCATTTCCGTCTGCAAAATCAATTTGTATAGAAGTGATTGCGCCGGGAAAGTTCTCAATGACCAGCGCGGAAGGGACTACAAACGTTACATCTTCAGTATCTATATAGGTTACAACCGGTGCTGCTGCAAATACAGAATCTGTGAAAAAAGGGCTGGATGAAGGCAATGGCGTAGGGTCAGAGAGGTACCTGCTGTTTACAATTTGTAATTGGCCGGAATCAAAGGCTGTGGACTTAATCCTGTCATATTGCCACGCAAAAATTCCTATTGGTATCTTTCCTGCTGTTTGCTCTTCGTCAAACAAAGGCTGTATGCTATCCCAAAACTCCAACGTGTCAGGTCCGTTAACATACCCGGTAAACATTATATTATATAACCGCTGGAATTGATAGGCGTTAACGGAAGTGCTGTCTGTTAAATTGCCGTTGTAAGCAAACAAGTTACTTCCTAAAAACGCCCTTTCAGCTAAATAACCCGTTGGAAGCCTTGTTGATAAATCTACATTCTGAAAAATGGAATCGATTACCTGGTAGAAAGGGGTGACAGAATCATTTTCCTGTGAAAGCACGGGCGGCTGTGCATACAGTTTTCCCATGGCGGTTATTAAAACCGCTAAAACAAAGAACTTTTTCATGATTATATAGTTAGTTTTTAATAAATAAATTCCGAATCAAATCGGCCTTCTCGCACATGTACGGTATCATTAATATTTGTTTCGTTTACCATATCGCAAGAAAAAGTACCGGAAATAATATGTTTTATCGTATCAATATGAAGAATATTAATTTCGCCAAACATGTTTTCACGACAATAGTATCTTTGTTTCTTAAAAGAAAGTGAACTTACCCTTAAAAGCTTAGAAAATTCATATTTTTCATCAAGCCTATATTTTCCTGTATCGAAAACGCAATCATATAGGTTAATATTAATGGATTTGGTTTCTTTATTAATTGTACTACTAAATCTTAAACTGAATGTGCCATATAAGTCCTGTTCATGCTTAAAATAATAGTAATAACAATCTGAACTACTTGCACCAAATGGCACTGCTAAAACTTCTCCGTTCATCAAACACCCAAAGGTGTTTTTACCTTCCTGGGTAATGGGAGGTAGTTCAGGTTTGGGCTCATGGGGCTTATCCGGTTTGCAGGCAGCAAACCAAAGCGGTATAACCAGCACCAACAGCAGCAATATGATACAACTCTTTTTCATAGTTTACTCAAAAAAAGGAAACTTTTTTCAGTTTTCATATTACTAAATTGTTTTTTCGACGAAACACAAAACGTTAAATAGTTAATACAAAAATCTACTATCAAACCGGCCTTCCCTTATTTTGACAGTATCTAAATTATTATTTTCGTTTACCGCATCAAACTCAAAAGTCCCGGAAACAATATGTTTAACAGTATCGAGAAATTGAATATGCAACCAACCATAGGTATCCTTTAAGCAGTAATAACTTTCTTTTTTGTCCTTAACCAATTCAACCTTCGATTTTTTTAATATTGTTTGCAAACCATATTTTTCAGTATCATATATAGTAGTATCTATTCGCATACCGACATAGTTTGACTTGTTAAAGCCATCATTTTCAATAACAATAGTCCCGTACAAATCCTCATCGGTTATTCTATAATAGTAATAACCTTTAGCTTTATTGCCAGCAAAAGGCGCAGTAACAATTCTCCGTTTATAGTACACCCAAAGGTGTTTTTGCCTTCAAATGTCAGGGGTGGCATCTCTGGTTTGGGCTCGGGCTTATCGTCTATGCAGGCCGCAAACCAAACGGGTATAGCCAGTATTAACAGCAGCAATATGATAAAACTCTTATTCATAGTTTACTCAAATGTAAGGAAACCTTTTTCAGTTTTATACAATAAAACGTTCTTTTCGACGAAAGTTTTATCGGTTTATTCTAAGTCAATCATCGGTATCCCTGAATTTCTGGTATTGTATAAGTCATAATATACTTGCCTCCAGTAATCAAAATACAACGTATCTGTAGTTGTCGAATCGTCTAATTTATCTATCCGGCACCTGAGCATACGGTAAGGCACAGCAATGCCATTACAATTGAATAAATTGTTTTTTTCATAATGGTTTATATTGTTTTAATTAGACGATTTTGTTATAATATGCAGTATCCCAGAATGGAATGTCAATCGAATCAATGTACTTAGTAGCTACACCATTTTTAATTACATTAAAGAATACTTTTCCGTTAGTTTTAGAAGAGGCTTCAAATACATCCATAAGACCTCCAATTAGTCCGCTTCGTGATTTGGACTGTGAGTTTTCAACCCATACTATTAAGGTAACAGAATCGTGTTGTGATGTATTTTCGATAAAAACTTTAACATATCCTGGAATATCTAGATTAATATCTTCTTTTCTGTATCCAGACGCAACCGTAAATTCCCGCATTGAGAAATACCGGTATTGCTTTTGTTCAACATCAATAAATAAATGTTTATTAGTATTGGTGCCCGCGTCAATTTTATAGAAACCGCTTGTGTCCGAAAGTACTTCCGCCAAGATATTGTAGGAGCCAAAGCCGCCAATATTTCCGGACACATACTCTAACAACCGTATCCTTGCAAAAGGTATAACTTTACCTGTCTGCGTTTCTTTAACGTGTCCTTCGATAACTAAATGTACAGGTTTATCATCTGTGTCTTTCTTACATGAGTTTAACCCTAAGAGGCACGTTAAAAGGATAAATATGGTTAGTGCTGTTTTCATAGTGAGCAATTAACATGTTACCAAACCTATATAAGAAAAACAGAAATTTTTTAAAAAAGCAAGCGCCAACGGTTCTTATGCCAATACTCAAAGATGCTATAAATGACTTTATTTAGGAGTTGCAAAAAATGCAAACAGCACTTTTAGTTTTACGGAAAACAGCAAAAAAAAATACGAGCCCCTTTTCGGAGGCTCGTATTAATTATTATGTTAAAACTAACTTATTGCTTAATGAACTGCACGGCCTGCATACCATCTTTTCCGCCTATAACAGCAAAATAGATACCGGCAGGCAGCGAGCTTACATTTACTGTAATGCTGTGTTTGCCTTCAGTCAGCTCGCCATCATGTAAAGCCAGTACCTCGCGGCCGGCTATATCGGTAACCGCTACACGTACCTGCTGGGTTTGTTTTACTTCAAACTCAAACGTGGTTTCTGTGATAGCCGGATTAGGATATAAAGAAGCCAGGAAAGGCTTCAGGGCAGGGTTATTAATAGAAGTTGTCAGGTTCCATGAAAATGACCAGGGAGAGAAACCCGCTTCGTTTTTACCGGCAACGCGCCAGTAATGTACGGTGTTTTCTTTCAGTGGCGCACTGGCAGGAACGGTGTAGGTTTCAGCAGTGGTTTTTATCAGTCTTGCAGTATCAGTGAAAATAAAGAAAGTTGATATATGCAGGTAAAAGCTGTCGGCGGGGAATTTGCCTGTATCGTTCCAGGTAAAGGTTGGAGTGCGTGAAAACTGTACGCTGGAAGTTGCAGGGCTGATATTATACGGCCTTGACGGAGGCAGCAGGTTAATAGTGGTAAACGAGAACGTATCTGAAAAACGGCTGTAAAAGTTTTCATCGTTACCGGCAGCTACCGTCCAGTAATAAGTTTTTGATGAATCAAGCATCAGCGGGAACAAAGACACCTGGTATTCCGACTGCAGCAGGATGGAATCAGCACCGTTTAATTTGTTAGTAAAAGAAGGATCGTCAGATATAAACAGTTTGTACCTGTTGGCCTGCTTGGCATCTTCCCAGTCCAGTTTCACAGTAAGCGTTTGGTTGGTGCTGGCATGTACCGGGAAAATCAATTGCGGGATTGAAGGGGGCAGGAACACTGCCTGGAAAGGCCGCTCATTAGACCATGCGCCCCAGCCGGTTTCGTTTTCGGTGCGCATACGCCAGTAGTACACAGTATCTTTTCCCAGCGTATCCTTATTGTAAGTGATAATGGTTTTGGGTGCGTTAACAACACTGTCCATTTTCAAATCCGATGTAAAAGCCGGATTGGATGAAAGCTGTATCTGGTAGCGGGTAGCGCGTGCAACGGGCATCCACTCGAAATCAGGCAAAAAGGCAATGTTTTTTGCATTATTAGCCGGCTTTAGCAGGCCGGGAGGAAGGGGAACAGTATCAATGGTAAGGAAGCTTGAAGGATCTGACCATGCGCCGGCGCCTAATGTATTGTCAATGCCCTGTACACGCCAGAAGTAATTCCTGTAGTGGTTCAGCAAACCTGCTGAAGGCGTGTATACATTGCTGTTTCCCTGGGTAACATCTGCTACCAGGTTGGCAAAGGTGTTATCAGGGGATATTTGTATCCTGAAACTATCGGGCAACGAAGGAGAGTTCCATGCAAGAAGCGCAGTAAGCGAAACTTTGGTACTTCCGTCTGCAGGCGAAGTAAGAGTGGGTTTGCCGGGCTGTGCATATACAAAAGCAGGGCTAAGCACTGCAACTACAACAGCCAGAATGGTAATAGCTCTTTTCATTAAAACAAGTTAGTTTAAAAGTGGCGCAAAATAAGTAAAGTGGAACCATTTTCCAAATAATGCAAAGTCTTCGGCAGGCGGTATGAAAAAAACGGTAAACTTCATATTTACTATTTACTATTGATTAACCTGTTGTTCGAAATTGCTTTCAAGTGGCAGCCATGTTATTATGAACCGGATTAAAATCCACAGGCGGGGTTTCAACCCCCGGCCATTGCAGCGTAATTCCAAACAGGTTAACTACTATTAACCATTTAATTTCATACTGCAGTGTTCCTTTGAATATCCTTAATACTGGTCTTGTAATCAATAATAAATAATAAATGATAAATGTTACATGGCCCCCTCATCCGCAAAGCTGTAATAGCTGTTTTCTGCCACGATGATGTGGTCAATCACCTGCAAATCCAGTATACGGCCTGCTTCCACCATCCGTTTTGTAAGAACAATATCTTCGTGGCTGGGCCGGGTATTTCCTGAGGGATGGTTGTGTATCAGCGCCATATTCACCGCCCCCTCGTCAATAGCCAGCTTAAACACCTTTTTAGGGTCTACCACCGTTCCTGTGGCCCCTCCTTCGCTCACCAGCTTCTCACCAATAATCTTATTGGCGCGGTTCAGCAGCAGTATCCAAAACTCCTCGTGCCGCAAATCGCTCAGCCGGGACCGCATTATCTCAAAAATATCGCCGCTGTGGCCAATATATTTCTTCTGCTTCACCTCAGCCACCTGCCTGCGCCCGCCCAGCTCAATGGCCGCCACAATACTGATGGCTTTTGCCTCCCCTATGCCTTCCACCTTGGTTAGCTCTTTAACGTTCATTTTGGCCAGCAGGTTCAAATCGTTCTGGCAATTCATTAAAATTTCCCTCGAAAGGTCAATAGCCGATTTAGCCTTTGTGCCCGTGCTGATAAGTATTGCCAGCAATTCAGCCGGGCTTAAGGTGTGCTTGCCGTTCAGCATCAGTTTCTCACGGGGGCGGTCTTCCTCCGCCCATTTCTTGATGGGTAAATAATATCCGGGTTCCATAAATAAATTTTCAACCGTTAATGCTTTGAATGAAAGAAGAAGTAAATGACCCGGAATGAATTTTAATGTTTATCCCTGCCCTAAAGGACAGGGTTACTGAATAAGGAGGCCTGTTTTATCTGCTGGCGTTCGAACTTTATTAGTAACCCCGGCTTTAACTCGTGCGGGAAATCCGCCACAATGTCCCACAAAACTTGAAGCCTATTGCAAAATGGGTTATTTTGCACCTTCCTTAAACCTCCGTTTGACATGAAACTGAACCGCTTTATTGCTTTTGTAGCTGCTGTTTTAATGGCTGTTGCGGCATTTGCCCAAAAAACATACACCTACACTGAGGTACCCGGCGACCCGTACAAAACCCGTATTTACAAGCTGAGTAACGGCCTGGTGGTGATGCTTACGGCCAACCATAATGCACCGCAGATACAAACCATGATTGCCGTGAGGGCAGGAAGCCGCCATGACCCATGGGACAACACCGGGCTGGCGCACTACCTGGAGCACATGCTTTTTAAAGGGACGCAGAGTTTTGGTACCAAAGACTACCGTGCCGAGCAGTATTATCTTAATAAAATATATGCCTATTACGGTTTGTACGATACCATTGCTGATGAGGAGGTGCGTGCCCGCCTGTACCGTAAGATAGATTCGATATCCTATATCGCGTCAAAGCTGGCTATTGCCAATGAGTATGACCGGATGATGCAGCATTTGGGCGCTACAGGCACCAATGCCTTTACCAGCAACGACCAAACGGTATACATAAACAATATACCCACCAACCAGCTGGAAAGGTGGCTTAAAATTGAGTACGACCGTTTTGCCCACCCGGTTTGGCGCCTGTTTCACACCGAACTGGAAGCAGTTTATGAAGAAAAGAACCGCGGTCTGGACAATGATAATGTAAAAGCCTACGAAGCGCTGATGCTGGGCGTGTTTCCCAACCACCCCTACGGAACCCAGACTACCATTGGCACGGTAGAGCACCTGAAAAGGCCGTCGTTAGGAAAAATAACCGAATTTTTTAACCGCTATTATAAGGCCGATAATATGGCTCTTATTATGTCGGGCGACTTTGATTACGATGCCACCATACAAATGGTAGACAAACACCTGGGCAAATGGTATGGCGGCGCACAGAACATAATTGGGCCCATGCGCGATTCAGTGGATATATTTAAACATGCCGAATTCAACAAGGAAATTACGGTAACCGGCCCCAAGGAAGAGAAGGTGTACATGGGTTTCCGCGCTCGCGGAGCAGCCTCAAAAGATGCCCTGCTGCTGTATATGACCGATATGATACTGGCCAACTCACAGGCGGGCATGCTGGATATTAACCTTAACAAAGCGCAAAAGGTGCAGTATGCGGCCTGCTCACCAATACTGATGACGGACTTCAGCATGCACTATTTTGTGGCCTACCCTAAAGAAGGCCAAACGTTGCAGGAATGCCGCACCCTGGTACTGGACGAACTGGAAAAACTGAAACGCGGCGAATTTGATGAGCAAATAATGAAGGCTATTGTGGAAAACCTGCGCCTGCAGCGTGCCCGCAACTTTAACGATAACTACGACCGCTGCAATAACCTGCTGGATGCGTTTATTTACCGCTACGACTGGGATAAGTTTGTAAACATGCCTGAAGAGCTGGAAAAGCTGACCAAACAGGATATTATTGAGTTTGCCGGCCGCACTTATATTGCTGAAAAACGCGCCACCGTTTACAAGGTTATGGGTAAGGATACTACCATTCAAAAAGTGCCCAAGCCTGTTATTACTCCTATTGAAACTAACCGCGAGGCGGAGAGCCATTTTGCCCGCAAGCTGTATGATGAAAAAACACCCTCTATTGCAGCCAGCTTCCCTAAGTTTAATGAAGAAATCAAACAAAAAACCTCTAAAGACGGAAAAACGGATATAAATTTCAGTTATGTGAAAAATAAAGAAACGGGCGCCTTCAGCCTGTATATCCGGTTTGACATGGGCAGGCATAACGACCCGTGGCTGCCCATACTGGCTGAATATATGCCTTATATTTCCACCGCTGCCAAAACCAACGAGCAGCTAAGTCGCGAGTTTTTTAACCTGGCCTGCGAATATGGTTTTACGGTAAATGATAAAACCAGCTATATATACCTGAAAGGACTGGACAAGAATTTTGACAAGGCTTTTGCCCTGTTGCAGGAAATCTTTACCACGGCTAAAGTGGAAGAAGAAAAATGGAAAAACCTGGTTTCGGATATTATTAAAACCCGCGACGATAATAAAACCAATAAAAACATTTTGTTGCAGCAGGCCATGCGCAACTATGTGCGGTATGGAAAAGACAACCCGTTTACTTTTATTATCGAAGCGGATAAATTAAAGAAAACACCTGCTGCCGATATACAGGAAAAACTGAATAATTTATTAAATTATGAATATGCTGTATGGTATTACGGCCCTGCCGGCATGGATACCATAACAGGCCACATAGCATCGTTATTAAATCCGGGTAAAAAACTGGAAAAATCCCCTAAGCCTGAGAAATTCAAAGAGCAAAAGCATAAAAAAACCACCATATATTTTGTAAACTATGATATGGTGCAGGCCGAAGCCCTGTGGGACCGCCCGCTGGAAGTGAAAAACAGCTCCATACCCACAGCACAGGTGTTTAACGAATATTTCGGGGCCGGTATGTACAGCCTGGTGTTTCAAACCATTCGCGAATCAAAGGCCCTGGCATATTCTTCGTATGCATATATCGGAACTCCCGAAGAACAGGATAAGCCCGCCTTTGTTACAGCCTATGTAGGCACCCAGGCAGATAAGCTGCTGGCAGCCATGCAGGGCATGAAAGAACTGATGGATTCTGTTCCCAACGATAAGCTGATGGCCCGTGTGCCCTTAAGTGCCGTGCAAAAACAACTGGAGGCTGAGCGTATTACCGGGGAAAACCTGCTGTTTGAACGCGAACGCGCTGCCCGCCTGGGGCTTGACAAGCCGGTATCGCAGTTTGTATTTGAAAGCCTGCCTCATGTAAATTACATGACGATGATGGAAGCACAAGCCGGGGCTTACCAAAATAAAAACTTCGCTATTTGTCTCATAGGCTCAAAAGACCGCATTAACCTGGAGGAGCTGAAAAAGTTTGCTAATGTGGTTGAGTTGACACCGGAACAGGTGTTTGGGTATTGATGACATTTTGGGCATATGCGATGTTTAGCATTCATTTTAGTTGTTTGTCTTTATTCATGTTCGCCGAATGAACCCAAGGATCTTATTCGTGGCAAATGGAGATTAAATAAAATTGTATTTGAAAATCCACCCAGAAAACGTGAGTTTAATTCAGTAAACATCATATTGAAATTTGATGAGACGAAGGCATTTTCGTATGCCGATGGCGAACTGGTTGGTGAAAGTTTTTATCAGATCAATAACGATACTTTAATTATTGGAGACTCGAAG
>DASPJH010000571.1:0-3693 GCA_035628715.1 Bacteroidia bacterium | reverse complement strand
AGTGGATGCCTCTGCATCGGTAGTGATGTCGGTAAACAACTCGCTGGTGTGCTGGGGACTGGAAACTTTCGGTTCTGAAGAACAAAAACAAAAATACTTAGTGCCCCTGGCCAAAGGTGAGATACACGGCGCTTTTTGCCTTAGCGAGCCCGAGGCGGGCAGCGATGCCACTTCGCAGCGCACTATTGCCGAGGACAAAGGCGATTACTACCTGCTGAACGGTACCAAAAACTGGATTACCAATGGTAACAGCGGCTCGGTATACCTGGTGATTGCCCAAACCTATCCTGAAAAAGGCCACCACGGCATCAATGCTTTTATAGTGGAAAAGGGTTGGGAAGGTGTGCAGGTTGGCAAAAAAGAAGATAAAATGGGTATCCGCGGAAGCGATACACACTCGCTGATGTTCCAGGATGTGAAAGTGCCTAAGGAAAACCGTATAGGCGAAGATGGCTTTGGGTTTAAGTTTGCCATGAAAACCCTTGCCGGCGGACGCATAGGCATTGCCTCGCAGGCTTTGGGCATTGCCAGCGGCGCTTATGAGCGCGCTGTGCAATACAGCAAGGAACGTAAGGCGTTTGGTAAAGAAATATCGCAACACCAGGCTATACAGTTTAAACTGGCCGATATGGCCACTGAAATTGAAGCCGCCCGCTTGCTTTGCCTGAAAGCTGCCTGGCTGAAAGACCAGCATGCTGACTACGGGCTTGCCAGCAGCATGGCCAAGGTATTTGCCAGCGAAGTAGCCATGAAAACTGCCACTGAAGCAGTGCAGGTGCACGGTGGTTACGGTTATGTGCGTGAGTACCACGTGGAGCGCCTGATGCGCGATGCAAAAATTACCCAGATATACGAAGGCACCAGCGAGGTGAACCGTATTGTAATATCAAGGACTATTTTGAAAGGTTAAGAAAGAACTGGATTATAATAAAAAAGCCGGTTACGCATGTGACCGGCTTTTTTATTTCCACGCCAAGACGCAAAGAAACGCCCACGACAGCAACAAACAGACGATAGTCACGCTGGACTCGTTTCAGCATCTCAACACTCAAAATGTTTGTATTCTGGCTTTAATACCGTTGAGACCCTGAAACAAGTTCAGGGTGACTAAAGCGCGTTGTGCTTTAATTCACAGTTTGCGCGACCAACCCGTAGCCGCTTATTTCTTTATAAAAGTATAGTACTCGTAATTTTTGCCGGTGAGCTTATTTTTAACCTTCAGCTCTTCTGACGTAATGCTTATTACCTCAAACTGCGGATTACGGTCCAGGGGGCCTTGTATATCCGAGTAAACCAGCTTCAGCATTTTGGATGAATCATTGTACAGCCACTTGCCGGTGCTTTCTATCTTAAACACACTTTCAATAAAGGTGCCGTCGGCATTAAATGTATAAAAAGTGGATTTCACCACATCCTGCGCTCCCTTGATTACAGCCGGCGAGAGGTCTTTTGTATCCATATCGGTTGAATACTCCTGCCCCTGCCAGGTGCCTTCCAGCATCTGGGGTACGTCTTTTTTACAGGAGGTAAACAGCACAACCAGTAAAAACGCGGCGGATAAAAACTTATTTAACATGCTGCAATAACGGAATAATTCTGCAATGGGTTTAAAAATTCATGCTTTAAAAAGGCGGCGTTTTATTGTTCGCACACTGGCACGAGCGTCCGCTCTGCATCTATTTATTGTTTTGGAAAAGGAGCGGATGCTCCCCTGCTTTTGGCACAAGCGGAAGCCCGCGCCAGTTAGCACCGGGCCATTTTCTTTTTATTGCCGAATTTGCCCATTTTAATCACCTTATCTATGTATTGCTCTGCCAAGGGCACTTTGCAGGCGGTGTTGCCCATAAACACAGTTACCGGACCTACCTTTTTTGCAATGGCAGCTGCCTTTTCAGCAAGGTCTTCCACGTAAGAGCCTACGGCAATTACAAAGCTGTTCATACTATATTTTACCCGGTTTTGTGCCTGGTGTATGGTGCTGCCAACTGTATCCAGGGCCTTGCTTAAGTAATCCATATCCAGTTCGGCATCTGGTTTAATGGCTACCAGGCTGGACAGTGTTGACCACCCCGCCGTGGCAATCTTTTCCTCGCCAGACAGTACCCATTCTTTTGCCAGCTCAAAACCAAAATTACTTTCGGCGGCAATCCAGGCTACGGTGTATTCGCTGATGGCGTAGCTGTTTGATTTTTCGGCCCAGTGTTGCAAATCAGCTTTGGTCATTTGCTTTTCATCGGCAATTAAACCGGCGAGGTACATCGCGTCGTAATTACCGGTATTAAACAGGTCGAGCGATAGCTTGTAATCCTTTTTTACTTTCTTCTGAATGGCTTTCATGTCGCCTATTTTCACCCCAAAAAAAGGTTCTTTGGCCCCATGATTTAATAATACTTTTTTGGTTTGCTCGCTGCCCATTTTGGCCAGCTGCTCCATTACTTCACTTACAGTCATATTTACTTCTTTTCAAAAATAAAATCCAGTGAGCCAAACCCTGTGGGCCCGCTGGAAATTTTAAGCTCGTCGCCCGTGATGGATTTTATTTCAAACTCCTGTATGGGCGGCTGATGATTATCAGTATAGGTAATTATGATAGATCTTGATCTGTCGTTATATTCCCAACTGGCCTTGTTCTCACCATCAGGGGCTTTTTTTATGCAGCTTCCGTCAGCATTAAATGTGTAAAATATCTTTTGTATAAACTGCCTGCCTATTTCCCTTTCCTCTTCATCCACACCTTCCAGCATTTCGTCGGCAAAATCCTTGCCCTGCCAGGTACCTTCCAGTTGCTGCCGCACATCTTTTTTGTTGCAGGCAGTAATGGAAACAAGCAGTAATAACAGCGGTATGTATAAATTCTTCAGCATACTATTCCCGTTTTTAAAACCTAACACTTAAAAACAGCTAAACTATTCAATAACAATTTTGCTGTCGCTGTCAATATTGGTGCGTGCATCAAAAATAAAGTCATAGTACCCGGCATCGCCTTTCACAGCATTCACACTGTCTTTACTGCGGCCCATTTCCAGGCCCTTTGCATCACTGATTTTTACAGTCACCACATCTTTAAAACTTTCATCAAACGAAAGGTACACCGACAGTTTATTATCATGCCCTTTGGTGCCTGTATCGCTGCCCAGCAGCACCTTGCCCACCTTAATACCCTTTTTCTTCAGGTCTTCCGACGGCACAACAATTATATCAAACGCTTCTTCGGCGCCTTTGCCAATACCCTCGGTAAATTCGCCCACGCTTTCTCCCACCTTTTGCCCCACCATATTGGAACAGCTTTTACACGATGAAAAAAGCAATACTACAGCAGTTAAAATAAAAAGGTTTTTGCGGCTCATACGATAAAAGTTTAAGCGAAGATAATAGTTACTGTTTACACTCTTGGGAAGTGTACTGAAAAATGCGGCGAAATACCATTAAATAGTATCCCGCCGCAGCCATTATTTATTTACAAAGGTGATCTAAGGTTTATCAGGATAATGAACCACTGTGAACTTGCCGTTGGTTATTGTTATATTCAATGTGTTTCTGATTGCCGTGCCTGAAAAGGTACCCTTTACCGGCTCACCAAAAGCACCGTACTCAGTTATGTTCATTTTCATGTTTGTTGACAGAAACTTTTCCTTTACACCTCTGTCATCCATTTCCCAAACAGCCCGCGGCGTATTAACATATTGCAATAAG
>DASPJH010000570.1:0-2027 GCA_035628715.1 Bacteroidia bacterium | reverse complement strand
ATTAATTTAAAAATGGCTGCCGGTATTGGTCTCCAATACCAACTGGGCAAGCGCTTGTTTGTGTCAGCCGGGTTTGAATACTTCAGAGCCGAACAGGATTTACACTATACTACTTACAAATACGTGCAAAGCAGCAAAACGGTTAAAACTATTTCTACCGATCGGAAAATTCAGAACGAAATCCTGAGGTGGGAAACACTGGTGCCTGACAAAAACCACACCTTTACCAATGTTTTTGAAAGTTTTAACTACCCGCTACATGCGGCCTATTCAGTATTTGCCACCGAAAAGTGCAGCATCACAGCTATGGGAGGGATAGCCCTTACCCGCGTTCGCTGGAGAAGCTACGATATAAATGACAGTACCTATTACACCGGTATAGCTGCTGAACTGGTGCAAAAGCAGCAGTATATATCTGTTTCAGCAGGCGTTTGTTTTAATTATTTTATAAATAGCCGGTTCACGGCATTTATTAACCCAACATACGGGTTTTTGGGTAAGGACCTCTCGCAAAAACGCAGAAATTACGGCCCTAAAAACCAATACTATTCAGTAAGCGCCGGAATAGGATTTAAATTTTAAACAACAGGCGCACAGAAAAATGAAAACGTATTTATATTTTATAACCGCCATTGGACTCTTCCTTCTGAGCAACCGGAAAGCCGCTGCTCAGTCGGAGCTGCAGGGCGTAATAAATCAAAATACTACTCTTACAGCGGATAAATCTCCATACAGGGTTACAGGCGATGTTTATGTAGAAAGCGGGGTAACACTTACCGTGGAAAGTGGCGTTGATTTAATTTTCTGGGATTACTATTCCATTTTTGTTTCTGGTGAATTTAAAACTACAGGGACTTCCTCACAGATGGTCAGAGTATATGGGCAGCAGGTCCAGGGAAATACCTTTGTGTTATGGGGCGGAATTATTGCCCAAACCATAGAAGCAAAAATAACAATAGATTATACTGAATTGTCTAATTCAGAAGTTGCAGTCAATTATTCCAGGATTCAGCACAGCGGCACGTGGACTCCTCCCCAGCTCGATATACGGAACTCCCGTTTCAGCACCAACTTCACCGGAATTGCCGGTCATCCAAAAGGCGTTACAGGCGAAATAACCGATTGTTTTTTCATTGAAAATGCCATCGGGTTTTCAGGATTGACGGACACACTTGCGTATGTCTCAAAAGCGCTTTTTATGCCTGCAGGGGCAGAACTTGAAAACTGTACATTCAGCTATAACGATATTGGAGCGTCAAGGGCGCTGAAACTATCGGCATGCCGGTTTGAAAACAACCGCAAAGCAGCTATGATGGAAGGAGGTCAAATTAAAAACACCTATTTTTTAAATAACGACTCAGGGCTGGTAACCCATTCTTCCATTACAGAAGACTGCCGGTTTGAAAACAACCGCCTGGCCTATTACCATTTACCGCTTAATCCTCCCGTTGGGACATTTGTGGGAAATATAACCCTGCGAACCAGCATTTTCAGGACTAACAAAAGAGCCGTTTACATAGACACTACATCGTATATAGATGCCATTAACTGCAACCGGTTTCTTCTTAATGAGGTGGGACTTTATCTGCCTGCGCATTTTTACACTAACAGCAACACATCTGCCGATTCGTTTAAAATCACTATGAATACGATGACCAATTGCGATACGGCTATATATATTTCAGGCAGCAAACCCAGTCCCCCGGTCTCCAGCCCTGACCCGGTAATAGCGCGTTTTATTACCAACCGCGTAGAAGATAATAACAGTTATAATTTTTATAATTCTTCCGAATATAATTTCAACTTGTTTAAAAATTATCTCGGAGACAGCGCTGCCATTGAGGCGCGGCTTTTTGACGGAACCGACGATACCACCGTAGGGTATGTTAGTTATGGTATACCGGCCAGCATTCAGTTTGCAGCGGGTGGCTATACTGTGGTAATGAAACGTGAGGTTATTAAAAGCGCTGCCGGCACGGTGGTGAATGCCAGCAGTGATTCCTGGTTCGGGCAGGAATGTGTTTCGC
>DASPJH010000569.1:0-5513 GCA_035628715.1 Bacteroidia bacterium | reverse complement strand
CCAATCATCAGGTATATGGTATGCCAGCATATCCACTATCAGCTCCTGGTGCGCAAACATTCCCCCCCGTGGAGCGTTTGAGTCTTCGGGCTGCATATGCAGAGGCAAGTAAATGTAATTTTTTGTTAAATCGGGTTTTACGCATATTGTTTCGTAATATTTGATAAGCCTGTCACGGTACTCATTTAACCCTTTAAATCTTAATTTAAAATGCCAGTAATCGGGATCTTTTATCTGTTCCAGCAGCAGTTTCCATTTTTTGCCCTGGTATTTACCTTTTTGTTTACCAATGTTGTTTAAAGCAATATCCTTAGCAAAACGTTGTTGCGATTTTTTATTTAAATCATCCCATATTACCAAATCACCACCTACAGGTTTTTCCTGTACACGGTAATCCTGGCAAAGGCGTCGCCATTCAAGTTCAAACTCTTCCCGTTCAAAAGTTATCTCATCATAGGTATATTGCTTTTTCAGCTCCTCCATTTTGTCACCGGCGGTTTTGGCGCCATAATCGGTTAAGCTTTTATATATACCACACGACCCAATGATTGCTGAGTGGTAGCTCCAGTAAATGGGTATCCCTTTCAGCTCGGCCAGCCTGTAAATAATATACTCATATATAAAGTGGGGCGATACTGAAAATACTATAAGATCAATTTTGTTACTATCCAACACATAATTCCAAAAACGCAGATGATTATAATAGTTGCGTTTACGGTCGTCATGCGGCATGTTTACCAGGAACCCCTGTAAAAACCGTTGCGGTGTAAACTCTTCTATTGCTTCCAAATGCTCCTTTGGAAAAATATCCTTGTTGTGAAACGAATAAATATTCGTTTCTTTTTCATACAGTCTCACAACGTCAGACTCTGTTTTCAGCATCTGGTCAGCCAATTTTTCATCAACGGGAGGTATCTTATTCCAGTCGATGTTTTTTATCAGCATATTATTGGCTTCCCAAAACTCATACTGCGTATAATCACAACCCAGCTTTTTTGCATCCGCGGGGTCAATATACCCGGCCATAGCATCTACTGAAACTGCACGTGTTATACCTAATTCCTCTATAAGGTTTAGTTTTATCAACTTGCCGAAATTGGCCGAAAACCTGTTAAAAAATACGTTCATGATACTACCTCCGATTTGTTTTCAGGATATCCTTTTCCAATTATTATATACTTATCGTCATTAAAGTCCGGCCTGCGTGATGGAGAAACAACAAACTCGCAGTTTTCCTTTTTCTCCAGCCGGTGTTTATCCACTTCTGCCGTATTTTCATTCTCAGGCAGCGGATTCGCCACCATTTTCCATTTCCAGTTTTCATCGCGCTGCCATACACGTGGGTCCCGGTGCTGATCAATCACAAACCGGAAAGCGTTTTCAGTAATGCCCAACCAGTTTAAAAATTTATCCAGGTTTTTTGGTTCGCGGTAGTGGTAGTTTTTCACCACTTCCACAGCCTCTTCGCGGGTAAGCCGTTTCAAGCGTATTTCGCGGTTGGCGTGGTCGGTTACCTTCCCATAACCGTATTTTAAATATTTAATATAATCATGCACATCGGCATAATTAAAGCAATCAACATCGTTGTATGAGTCGAAAGTACGGGTCATTGAGGCGGTTTCGTAACCGTACATGTCAATCATTTTCTCGTGCTGGGCCTTGGTATCCCAGCGGATATAATTGTTCAGGTAAATGCCCCTGACTCCCACACGCTCCAGCTCTTTATCATCCGGGTACATGTACTGTACCATATCTTCTTCGTAAATACCGTGGAAAGGGTCAATTAAATCTTCCGCTTCATAACCCATTAAATCGTGCTCTTTGCGGTATTTACGGGTCATTTCCACCTCGTCTAAGTGAGAGAACATGCCTACCTGATCCACACCCTGGTGGGCGCCCCATACTATAAGCGGTATTTTAAATTTCACAGCCACCTGCACAGGATATACGGTTTGTCCGGCCAGGCAATGCCAGTATATGCTGCCCATTTTTTTCATGGTTTCGCGGGTGATGCGCTTTACCGTTTCAGGGCTAACGGTAAGGGTCATTATATCACAGTTAAAATGGATGCGCAGCCATGCCAGGTTGCGTATACCAATATCTGTATTGTATTGTTTGTTATAAGTAACCAGCAGGGGATTCATACCGTACACATTTTTTACAGTATGAACGATGAAATACGAATCCCTGGCACCACTCACAGGAATTATGCAATCATAATTAGTTCCTGATTTGTTGCGGTAAGCATCAAATATTTTACCCAGCTTTTCGCTGCGGGGTTTCCAGTTAAGGGTGTCTTTTTCCTCGTGCACCCGGCACCCGCTGCAAATCCCGTCGTCATCAAATGTAATGTTCAGCGGGTGGATTTCAGTGTATAAACACCTTTTACAAATTCTCATATATATGTATTCGCAATGCCATCAGGCATTTTAGGCTCAATAATTAATAACTGGCAACGCTTTCCTTAAGCCCCACGCCAATTTCAAATTTGGGTTTCCAGCGCCCGTCAGTATCTTTATAAAACAGCTTTTTGTTTACGTTGCTGTCAACAATTTCCCAAAACTGTTTTACGGGTATATCTATATACCGGCAAAAGCTTTCAATGTACTCATCGCCCACTTTGCCGTCATATTTTTTCAGCAATTCAATACCCTGCTCGCGGGTAATACGGTTTCTGCGCACATCCTCGTTCACATAATCCGCCATGCGGCCAAAACCAAACTTCAGGTATTTTATCATCTGGTTCATGCCCACCCAGTCTTCGTCCAGCGAGGTGACGCCGTAAGTATCGCCCAGTATTTCTGGCGGCTCGTTGCGTATTTCCAAACCGCGCAGCATAGCATAGTTGGCATTCTCCACCAGCGACCAGTCTTTCCAGAAATACCCCAGGAACACTATCTGCAGGTTAGCATTGTCCATCTCCCGGTCGCTTGGGTAATGGTACTGCAAAATGTGTTTGCTTTCAATACCGTTTCCCAGCATCCATTGCAGGTTACCACCGGCCAGGGTGTTCATGTGCTTAAGGTTATTACCGTCCCAGCCGTTTTTGCCCAGTACACCTAAATCTCCCAACTGAAGGGCAGCATTCTCGCCCCACCAAATCAACGGAATTTGGTAGGCAATAGCTAAACGGGGAACGCTGGCAAACAGCGCCATCTCTGTAGATTTACACCAGTTCGCAAACTGCAGGAATGCTTTGCGCATCAGCGCCTGCCAGGTTTTAGGCGCCAGGTTCATGGTAATGGTATCAAACCCTAAGTCAATCAGGTTGGATATATTGTCCACGCCGCGCTGGGTTACCTGCTCCGGCGGATAGGAAAGGCATACCAGCAGGGGTTTCATTTTAAGGATTTCCTTAACAAATATTGCCTGCCGGGTACTGTCTTTACCGCCGCTAACACCGATAATACAATCGTAGCCAGAGCGGTTGTTCTTTTTACCAAACTCCACTATGGGCCATATTTCGTTCATGCGCTCATCCCAGTCTACCTCTTTCAGCGACTCGAAATAATTGCATGCCGGGCAAATGCCGTTTTCATCAAACCGTGTTCCGGGCCTGGTATCCGGCTGTAAACAGGTTTTACAGTATATCATTAACTAAACTAATTCTTTAAAATTTTCTTTAATCCAGGCAATTTTTTCATCGCCAATATATTTGCGGTAGCTGGCCTGGCTTTCGTCCTGCACCTGCGGAGTTACATACAAACCACCGGCCCCGTTAATTTGTTTAATTACCCTGGCTACAAACCTGGCTGTATTAGGATATACAGATGCCCGGAAAGCATGGTAGCTCTCCTTGCTTACCGGCAGGGTTTCTTTTTCAATAATTGGGCCGGTATCAATGCCCTCGTCTATTAAATGGCAGGTACATACCACTGGTTTTTTTTCCACCAGTTGCCACTCGGGAGCGCTGGCGCCGCGATAGGAGGGCAAATCGCCGGGGTGGAAATTCAGGATACCATTTTTAAAACGCGATATAACCGGGTTTTTTAATATCCCTGTACCTCCCTGTATGGCAAAATCATATTTTTCTTTATCCAGGAAATCCAGCAATGCCTGGTCTTTCAGGGTTGAGAACTGGTACACCTTCATTCCTTCGGTTACTTCTTCCTCGGCTGGCGGGTTCCATAAGCCGCCGCAGCGGGCTTCTTCCCCCTCGCTTACCGGGGGATAAGCACCAATGGAAATAACATCAGGATAAATATTGTTTTCCCGCAATGCTTTCAGGTATTCCCTGCCTGCATACGAGTTATTGTTCATTAACAGCGCTAACTTCATGTATTGCTGATTGTAGGTAGTTTTTAAATTCTGAGTTATTGTGGGCTACAGTGCCGATATTCAATGCCAGCAAAGAGTCGTGCACTTTTGAGTTAAACAGGCACCGTATTATTTTTTTGCCTCCCTTCAGTACGTTGGCTTCAATTAATATGCTGGAGCACATACCAATAATTATATCTGAGTGATATAACAGGGTATTGAGGTGCATTGCATCTGCCACCACAATATTTTTTAATGCAGACTTTTGAACAGCCGGCATAATATGGTCGCGCTTCTGGTTGGGGTGCAGCTTTATAACCACTGTGATATTATATTTTTCTGAAAGCTGCTCCAGGTAGTTATTTATTTCTTCCCATACGGTTGTCTCATCAAACCCGTACTGCGGCACACCGCCCACGTTTGAAAACGGGTCGGGGGCATAGGTAATCAATAAACTGCCGGGGGTTAAACCATGTTCTGCAAAAAAGCTCTCCCGGCTTACCGAGGGCACCCACTGCTTTAAAAATGCATGGTAATAATTACCGCTGGCCATAATATGGTCGGGTGGCAACATGTTTTCTGCATGGGCAATTCCTACAGCTATATTGTCCGTAACAGTTATATAATCGGGCAGTATCAGCTTGTCCCCGTCCACAAACCGGTCTTTATAGCGGGTATAATGGTCAATAAAGGTGTAGCAGGGAATATTTCGCTTTTTTGCAGCCTCTATAAACCGTAATTCTATTTTTGAAGTATACGAAGTGCTGGTAAACACAAAATCGGGCTGATAAGAGGCAATAATCTGCTCCTCATCACCGGGAGTGTATTTATTTACCTGTATTCCAAAGTCTTCAAAAAAATCATATTCACGGTCCGAAACGGCATAGTAACCGCTGATACTATCGTTTAATTTAATAAATGATAATACCGGCTTGGCCCCGCCCGGATCGCTGAATACAAATATGCCTTTACCCTTAAGCTGTGGCAGCATTATCGGCTAACTCGTTAATATTTTCTGCTACTTTGATAAACGCATTGGCTACATCGTCCAAATCGGATTTACTCACACCGGGACGGAAGAACTCGTGCGTAATCAACTCGTTGTAATGCATTTGTTCTGTTACAGGACAGATGCCTTTGCTGTAATCAGCCTCCCCTTCGTAGCGGGGGCAGTTAAAAGCACACCTGTGTACGCGCTGCTGGTAAATGGGCTGCAAATACAGCGGGCGTACATACCCGGCGCCAATCAAAGGGGT
>DASPJH010000568.1:0-4527 GCA_035628715.1 Bacteroidia bacterium | reverse complement strand
ATTCATACCTTCGGACAAGCGATAGGTATCAAGGGGCGTTTTATACACTTCCCGCAGTTATCAGGCAATGATGAAAGACCGGTACCCCCGATGATAGTCATGCTGAACCCGTTTCAGCATCTCAACTCTCAAAAGGGTTTTTTAAAAGGAATACAGAAAAGTGTCCAAAAAACTGGCCGTAACAGCGTAACACTCGTAACAAAATGTCTGAACCAAGTGGCATTTTCCCGGCGGATATAAAATCCGCCGTTATTCATACCTTCGGACAAGCGATAGGTATCAAGGGGCGTTTTATACACTTCCCGCAGTTATCAGGCAATGATGAAAGACCGGTACCCCCGATGATAGTCATGCTGAAATTTGTTCAGCATCTCAACTCTCAAAAGGGTTTTTTAAAAGGAATACAGAAAAGTGTCCAAAAAACTGGCCGTAACAGTGTAACATAAAATTTGATAATTCCGGATTTAAAATTTTAAAGAAAATGAAAAATAATTGCAGGACTACTTGTCCATCTCGCGTGCCAACCGCTGCCTTCTCCGCAAATAGTACATCAACGCGGCTATGGCAAGGGTAATTAAATATACCCAGGCTTTACCGTCAATAAAGCCTTCGGTTATTAACAGGTAGATAAATACGCCCAGGCTGGTAATGGCTATTAGCAGCCACATAATTTCAATTATTCGCAGCATGTAAACTATCGGTTTTTGTACTGTCCTGTTTCAGATTTTTAAGGCTTATGGTGCCCCGTATTTTAAATATTTTATACTCAGTGAAGTTCTGGTTCGATTCAAATCCTTCGCCGTAGATAACCTCTTCCTTAGTGGTAATTTTGACAAACTGGTCGGTGAATATTTTTTTCGAAGCCTGGTCCCAGGTCAGCTTTTCAGTATTCAGCCGTTCCCCTTCCAGGTTTTCCAGCCGCACATCGTTACGAACCTCGATTAACTTCTGGTTCTCGTGGCTAATGCCATAATTGGCGTCCAGCTGGTTTTCCTTTATCCCCTGTTTATTAAAAAACTGGGCGCTAAGGCCTTTGGTCATTTCCAGGTAAGGGTTTTTGCCACCGTAACGCTCCATCAGCGGCGACCGTATTTCAGCAATTTTATGTCCTGAATCGGTAATTTTAATGGTCACCCCGGTGGCAATTTCGGGGTATACCGTATCAGTTTGCAGGGCATTGGCCTTTTCCCGCTCCCCGCTGCTAACGCAGGAGGCAGTACCAAACAGGGCTGGCAAAAAAACCAGCAGGGCCAGTATATAGAGTGTTCGTTCTGAAAACATATAATTAAAAACCCCACTAAAAGTGGGGTTTAGAATAGTATTAATTATTCAGGTCTTTTTCTCAAAGTGGTTGTTTCTCCAATCCAGCAGCCGGTGTTTACGGACTGACCCTCTTTAAGGTTCTGGAAGAAAATATCTTCTCCAAGCGGAAATTGGCTTTGCGCAGTATTCATACGCGAGTTTGCTTCGCTGGCAACAGAAGGATCTACGTTTTTAGCCTGCAGGTATTTATCGTAGGCGGCTAAATAGGCATAGCGGGCTTCTACTTTATTGCTGCCCTGGCAACTACCTGCACAGCGGTAATAAGCATCGCCAATAATTATATAAGCAGAACCACTGTTGGGGTTGCCATCCAGCGCCTTGCGGGCATAGGTACGGGCTTTTGAGCAGTCGTTTTCCTGCAGCTCAAGGCTGGCAAGCACTATGTAGTATTGCGATTGCTGAGCAGGGTCTTTCTCCAGTTCGGCAGCCTTCTCGTAGTACTGCTTGGCCTTGCCACCCTCTTTTTTCTCCTGGAAAGCTCTTCCCAAAGCTGCGGCACCTTCAGCATCGGGTTTCAGCTTAAAGTTCTGCTCGGCCACCTCCAGGTAAAAATCAGAGTTGGCACAATCAGGCGAACGCTTCATTAAACCTATAATTTTTGACAGCAGGATAGTGTCAGAAGGAGTGGCTTTATACTTGGGAGTATAAATTTCAGTCAGTTTCGCGCAGGTTAAGTACGGGGTAATCAAATCGGTGGTATAGCCCTCCACCCAGCTCCACATTTTGATGCTGCGGCCGGTAGCAGCAGTATCCCTGCCGGTTTGGTATCTGGTGTTCAGCTCTTTCAGGTTAAAATCCACGATGCCTGAAACGGTATCAAAGGTATTGATCAGCACATCATCAGCGATTTTTTTGGCTTTATTCAGGGTCACCATAGCCTCCATAAGGTCTGAGAGCAGGTAGGCTTCGCTTTCATTGCCGCCTTCTCTAACCGACCTGCGCATTAACTGAACGGCTTTTTCAATACTGTCGCGCATGTAGTTATACATGTCACGGCCCATTTTGCCAACTACGTAAGGCTTTTCGCCAAAAAAGTTCAGGCGCATCTCGTATGCCTTCATCATGGTGTCGGCCAGCTTGCGTATGGTGTCTTTATTTTCTGTGTTGGTAATCTGAAGCGCCATCAGGTAAATACCGTCGGCAGTAACATATTCAGCAGCACAGGGTGCGTTTTGGAATACATACCTCCAGTAAGGCAGCGCTTCCAGGTATTGCTTGGTTTGGAACAATCCGCGGTACAATGAAATTTGCTTGCGGGTTTCAAGGCTATCCTCACCAAAAGGCTTCACGCATTCAGGCTGGCCGGGGCCACCTTTTACTTCGGGTTGTTGCTCTGCTACTTCGGATAGAACTTCTTCTCTGGCCACTGGCGATTCAGTTGTTGTGTTAACCGCCGCAGCCTTTGCCTTGCACGCAAAATTAAACGCACTAAGCAGCATAATTAATGAAAAGGAAATGAACTGTAATTGTTTCATGCTGTCAGTTTTAATCATATTTATATTTATCAAACCATTTATCAGTTAAAGTAAGTCCAATAGTAAGCCGGAAATATTTCTCCCGTATTAAATTATCAGTTAAACTTCCCCGGCTGTTGTACTCAGCACCCAGGTTGACGGTGGATATTAACCCCCGCATGGCTCTTACGGGAAACCCTAAACCAAAATTGATACCATACTCGTCCACCTGATTGTTATTAACGATGAACTGCGTATTTGAATAGCTGAACCCAGCCCTGTATACCACGTATTTTAAATAGCCTTTCCGGAGGTCTGTTCCGCGGGACGCAAATACCGGCTGAAAGCTCATCCCGGCAGAAATGGTTTGCAAATCGGCAAGGTTGCCGTTAACGCCATGCGAGCTAAAATCCTTCCATTGCTGCATAAAATATTCAGCCCCGAAGAACCAGCGGGCGCCTGTGCCGGTATTACCCAGTCCAAAGCCTGCCCTGAGTCCCTGCGGCAAGGTTATTTTTCCCCTTACGCCATCATTAAAGGCAATAGTGTCGCGGTGGTATTCGGTGCCAAAATAATTTAGCACAGTGCGGCCGTATAGCTGCTGGGTAGAGTTGACATCTGAACCCATGTGCAGGGTAACGCCTACGCCCAGCACCCAATTGTTGCGGGTAGCCCTGTTGCGGGCAATGGTATCCTGGTATTGTATGCCAATATCAAAATTAAAGCCGCTGATAAAGCGGGTACGGTCTTCGCGGTAATCCAGGAGGGAAGAGTCGGGGTTGAATGCCAGCCGCTCGGTGGATACTATCTGGCCGAAAAGGTATGAGGCGTTGAACCCAACGGAAATAGGACGGAACGGCTGTATCCCCATGCCCAGGTAAAACCGGTTGATTCCTCCTGAGCCGGAGCGGCGGGTGGTATAGCTGCCGGCAATATTATCATCGGACTCAGTAAATGAATTGTAGCCTATAGCGCTGTATGGCTGAAGGCCAAAGGCCCCACCCCATTTAAGCCGGGTACTGATAGGTATACCGAGTGAGAAGTATCCCAGTGAAAAGGTATTGTATTGCTGAGTGGTTGCCGGACTCTCCACCGTGCTGAAAGTGCCGTGTGCGCCCACCTGGTAAACAGTGTATTTTAAACCCGCATACGATGCAGGATTGGTAATGCTGTAATCGTCTTCCCTGCGATATCCCTGGGTAAGCCGCCCCATAGACTGCTGGTGTGCAAATCCGTAAAACTGCAGGTCTCCCACGCCAAGTCCCGAAAACGGGGAGCGGGTAAGGTTTTGAGAGAACGATTGGCCCCACATTAATAATAGTAGGAGTATCCCGGAGCTTTTACGCAACATGCGGTAAATTGTATTTTAAAATTTCGTTTAAGCCACTAATTACTAAATCAGGGGCGGCAAATATCTCACTTTCGCACCGCTTTGCCAAAAATTCGGTGTCTCCGCCACACATCAGTACTTTCAGGCCGTTCCACCGGCTTTTATACAGGCTGATAAAGCTATTTATTTCTCCCACCATCCCGAAGGCTACCCCGGTTTGCAAACTGGTAAGGGTAGTGTTGCCTGTAAAATCCACAGGCCACTCAGGGGCTGCAAGCGGTAATTTGCCGGTAAACTCGTGCATGGCCTTAAAACGCATAGTTAACCCCGGGCTGATACTTCCCCCGTGATAATTTTTTTCAGCGTCAATAAAATCATAGGTTATACAGGTTCCCGCATCAATTACCAGGCAGTTCTCCC
>DASPJH010000567.1:0-2864 GCA_035628715.1 Bacteroidia bacterium | reverse complement strand
TATGGCAGAGCTGGCACTGTTAATGTGGTTGTTTCTCAAATCCATGTTATCTGAGGTTACAAACCGCGCGGTGCTGTGCGCGCCGTCAGCACTAAAAGAGTTGTGCCATAGTTTCAGGTATTTTGAGTTGTCTGTATACAGGGCATAATCGCTGCTGCTGCTCACCATGTTGTTGAATATCCTTGCCGTAATGCCCGGATTGTACAGGTTACGATTGACGTACGTAAAGTACATGCCGTAATCGTTGGCATCCACAATGTTGTTAAATGCTTCAATATTTGAGCAGTAGTCAAAATACATCCCGTAACTGGTTGTGTTGCGGCAGGGGAGGAAGGTGTTGTTGGCCACAAGGGGGGCAAACTGACTGCGCAGGTACAGGCCCACCTGGTATTGGTCGGTAAAGCGGCAGTTACGTACCACAGTGCCCGAAACATAGTTGGTTGTAGTATTGGGCCCGTTATGCCTTAAACCGTAATAGCCACCTTTGATGTACAGGCTGTCAAACAGGATATAATTACCGGTGGAGCCATCGCCTACTCCGGTTTTGCTTCCGCTGCTGATAACACCGTTTACATTCGCTGAAGTGGCAGTTATGTCCACCATTATATCCAGGTTCACTAACTTCACGCTGTCAGAATTGTTGGTGATCCATATACCTGCACCGAAAGCGGTCCCGGTATTCTCAACAGTCATGTCGCGAATAGTAATGTGGTCAACGCCATTTAGCATCAGCGTTGCCATATCATTGGCACTGACGCCTGCATGAGTTAATTTAACAGAGGTTTTACCCGCTCCTAAAAACTTAATAGTATTGGTAGCCGAGGATCCCTGAACGGAATTAATCGCTACGGCGCCTGAATAAGTGCCTGCCCTTACATCAAAGGTTACAGGGCCACAAATTCCGTAAGCATTCAGGTCGGCTGCTACTTCTTTGATGCCAGGGTAATCAGGCGAAGTGCCCCCCACCGTATACGTGCCGTTAAGGCCAGGCTTGCGGAAGATAAGTACGGTATCATTGCCCCCAACAGTATCGGCCACGCCGTTGGGTATAGATGTCCATACCTTGATTTTTTGCTCAACATTGGCAGTAAAATTTACCGAACCGAGGTTTATTTCCCGCGTTTTACCGGGGCCTAAGGGGGTTGATATAGCCTGTGGAGTTTGCGGCACGCCGTTCAGTTCCCACTGAATGGAAAGAGTATTAAGTGCATTAAGGCCTGAGTTGGTAATTTCTACTTTAATATCTTGCGCACCTGTACACAAGTAAGGCAAAGGGTTAGTAAACTTATTTATCCCGGCATTATTATATCCCTGTAACTCCTGGAATCTGGCAATATACCCGTCGTGTGTGCCGCCGCCATACGTAGTTTGGAATGCACCCGTAGTAGCTACGCCTGAAGTTGACACAGTACGGCCTACCAGGTAAATTGCGGCTTGCGGGCCCATTTCTATCGACCACCCGATTTCTTCTGCGCTTCCTCCGAAATAAGTTCCCCAGTCAAGAGTTCCATTTGGAGTAAATTTGGCCATATACGCATCCCGGCCTCCTCCCAATACAGTCTGGTGTCCTGAGGGCGTGGCAATGCCGGTGGCAGATGTTCCATCGCCCGTTACAATAGCATTGCCGTTGGCATCTGACCGAAGGCTGCGGATAACATCCTCAACACTGCCGCCGTAATAAGTGCCCCAAACCCTTATACCGGCTGATGTAAACCGGGTTAAAAAACCGTCGTATGTTCCGCCGTTAAACGTTGAGCTGTGCGTGCCTGAAGTAGCAATAGCGCCTGTGGAAACTGTATAACCGGCGGCATATATATCACCGGAAGGTGCATGTGCAAGGCACGATACTACATCAACTGCTGAGCCTCCGTAGTAGGTGGCCCACAAAAGCGCTGTGCCGGCTGGGTTAAATTTTGCTATAAACCCATCGGTAGTGCCACCTTTTGTAACCTGGTGTGCACCTGTGGTGGCAATGCCTGTGCCTGCAATGGCCGAACCTGAGATATACACATTACCGCTAGCGTCTAAAAGGATAGAATAACCTATGTCGTGGTCGGGACCGCCGTAATAAGTACCCCATTTCAGTGAACCAGCTGAATCAAACTTAGCCACAAAGGCATCGTCATAGGCGCTGGTACTACTACGCGTGGTTTGATACGCACCCGGAGTGGTAATACCTGTACCGGCAGAGTTATTAGTACCTACAATATATACATTAGCGCTGGCATCCAGCGCAATACCGTTTTGTACTCCCCGGTCGTTTCCTGTACCGCCAAAAAAGGTACCCCAGCATCTTACGCCATTGGAGGTGAATTTGGTCAGAAAAGCATCGTTGTATGTGCCGGTTAAGGCAGTCTGGAAAGCCCCTGTAGTTGCCATGCCGTTGGTAGAGCTGGTGGTTCCCTGAATATACAGGTTGTTTTTGTTGTCTATGGTTATAGCGTGCCCTATTTCATTGTTAGAGCCGCCTACATACGTTGCCCAAAGACGGGCACCGGCAGAACTGAATTTCACAATGATACAATCGCCACCTGAGCCATAACCTGCAGCACCTGCCAGGGTGGTAAGGTGCGTCCCTGAGGTAGCTATGCCAGCCGTTGACGTGGAAGACCCGGTAAGGTACATGTTATCGCTGGCATCGTAAGTCATTCCATACGCGTAGTCTATTAAACTTCCTCCGTAATAAGTGGCCCATTTCAGCTCCGGCATTGGGTCTATCACCAGTGTTTTTGCCTTGTTATAATCGCCGGCAACAAAACCAAAAGTATTGTTGTCAAAAGATTTATAAGTTATCCCTATGTGGTTGCCGGTTTCCATTTCATAAGTAGCCGGAATGCTCTCGGTCAGCTCGCCAAAAACAGTTT
>DASPJH010000566.1:0-3089 GCA_035628715.1 Bacteroidia bacterium | reverse complement strand
TTTTTGCATTTTATAATGTTTGAATTTGGACGGAGTTATCTGTAAGTTGCAATAAATCAAAAAACCTGATACTATGAAATTTAAACTGTTTTTTTTATTGCTGCTATCGGCTTTAACTTCTAAGGCACAATATGATGTGGTGTTTAATGAAACCGATGCTTATGGTTCTGCTACTGATACCCAACTGGTTATTAAAGGTTATGTTATAAACACCAGCGGAAGCAGCGACGTCTTCTTCTGGCAGCTCACCAAAGGCACTATGCCCGGAGCCTGGTCAGTAAGAGTGAAAGACAAGAATCAAACCCATCCAGCTTCGGTGACTACTTCCAATTTTACCCTGGCTAACAATGACTCTGCAGAAGTTGAAATTCTGCTGGATCCTGCCATGACTACCGGCGCTGCTGCACTTACTTTCACAGTTTCCCGTCAAAGCCAGCCACTTGATTTGGTAGAAGCTAACCTTTCTTTTAATGTTTGGGCCGTTGGTACAGGAGAGACGCCAACAGTTACTGCTTCAGTTTATCCTAACCCGGCAATCAGCCAATTACATATAGCGCTTTTAGAAACAGTTGAAATGGAAATATACAATGTTCACGGCCAAAAAGTGAAAACGCATACCCACGCTGCCGGTGCATCAGCAATTGACATTGAAGCTTTGCCCGCAGGCACATATGTGTTAAAATACCTTAGGGCCAATGGCACTCCTGTGTCCAGACAATTTATCAAGCTGCAAAACTAACGGTTTACTTTTTTTACTTTAAAAGCTCAAAACCATTACATTTACAAAAATTAACCTCCGGAAATCCAGCTGATGAAAATAGCCGTTTTTAAAGAAACGCGTCCATCCGAAACCCGCGTAGCCCTAACGCCCACAGTGGCTCAGCAATACATAAAACAAGGACATGAAGTACTGATTGAAGCCGGGGCCGGCCTAAATTCTTTTTTCAGCGACGAGGCCTATACGCAGGCCGGCGCAAAGGTTAGTTCGAGAGCTGAACTGGCAGGCGCCGATATTTTCCTGAAAGTAAACCAACCTGCGGATGACGAAATAGCGCTTATCCCATCAGGCAAGGTGCTGGTAAGCTACCTGTATGCCGCCATGAACCGTCAGCTGGCAGAAAAGATAGCCGCCAAAGGCATCAGCTGTTTTGCCATGGATGCCATTCCACGCATATCAAGGGCGCAGAATATGGATGCACTAAGCTCGCAAAGCAACCTGGCCGGTTATAAGGCAGTAATTATGGGTGCTGATGCTATGGGCAAGATATTCCCGCTACTGATGACCGCTGCCGGTACGGTAACCCCTTCACGGGTGCTGATATTTGGCGTAGGCGTGGCAGGCTTGCAGGCCATTGCTACCGCCAAACGTTTAGGCGCTATTGTAGAGGCTACGGACGTTCGCCCGGAAACCAAAGAGCAGGTAGAATCGCTGGGCGGTAAGTTTATTACCGTGGAAGGAGCTGATGCCGTGAAAACAGAGGGTGGATATGCTAAAGAGGTAAGCGAGGATTATTTGCGCCGCCAGAAAGAAACCATCCTGAAACATATATCACAGGCGGATTTGGTAATAACCACGGCGCTGGTGATGGGAAGAAAAGCCCCTGTACTGATAACCGAAGAAATGGTAAAAGCCATGAAATTCGGCAGTGTTATAGTTGATATGGCTGTGGAGCAAGGCGGTAACTGTGAGTTAAGCGAATTGGATAAAACCGTTACCAAACACGGGGTGAAGATTGTCGGGCAAAGCAATATTCCGGCACTGTTGCCTCAAAATGCCAGCGATTTATATGCGAAGAATATTTATAACCTTTTAACTCACCTTGCTACTAAAGATGGCATGAAATGGGAAATGGATGAGGAAATAACTGCGGGAACGCTGGTGACGCATGAAGGACGGCTTTTGAAATAATTATTTACTGATTTTTTGATTTACAGATTTACTGAAATGAAAAACCAGAAATATGAAAAATCAGAAGAATTAAAATTAAGAACAAAACAGTTTGCGCTAAGAATAATAAAGATGTATCAAAGCTTACCAAAAACTGAAGAATCAAGAATTATTGGCAGGCAGCTGTTAAGGTCCGGCATATCCATTGGCGCCAACTATAGAGCTGTGTGCAGGGCAAGGTCTGAAGCAGAGTTTTTTTCAAAATTAAGTATAGTTGTAGAAGAAGGGGATGAATGTGTTTTTTGGCTGGAATTACTTTCTGAAGCCGCGATAGTGAAGTCCGATAAAATGACTCTGATTTTAAAAGAAGCTAATGAAATATTGGCTATTATGGCCTCCTCACGCAAAACAGCCAAACTAACCAGTAAATCTGTAAATCAAAAAATCAGTAAATAATAATATGGAAGATATTATGAACTTTATATCCGATAATCAACAGATGATATATCTGGTAATACTCATGATTTTCGTTGGAATTGAACTGATAGGTAAGGTGCCAACAATATTGCACACACCGCTGATGTCAGGCGCTAATGCTATTCATGGGGTAGTAATTATTGGGGCAATAATAGTTATGGGACAAGCTGACACGACTATAGCTAAAATATTAGGTTTTTTAGCTGTAGTGTTAGGCACCCTCAACGTTGTAGGTGGTTTTGTGGTAACGGATAGGATGCTGCAAATGTTTAAAAAGAAAAAATAATATAATAAAATCCGAAATTCTAATACCGAAATTCGAAAAGTGGGATGGAAACAGAAAAGAAGAAGTATGACCTGGAAGACAGAACATTGGCTTTTTCGAAGAGTATTAGAGATTTTATAAAAACATGTCCGAAATCAGTAACAAATACGGTGTATATGAGGCAACTGGCCCGATCTTCCAGTTCGGTGGGTGCAAATTATATTGAGGCAAACGACTCGATTGGCGCAAAGGATAAGCTAATGAGGATACGGATTTGCAGGAAAGAAGCGAAGGAAAGTGTGTACTGGTTAAAGCTGATAGACACTAATAATGACAATGACGTAAACAGAAGTGAGCTAATAAAAGAAGCAAATGAATTAATGCTGATTTTAGGGGCAATATTAAAAAAACTAAGCAATACAAATTAAACCACTCTAATAAGATATTGGATGTGCAACA
>DASPJH010000565.1:0-11296 GCA_035628715.1 Bacteroidia bacterium | reverse complement strand
GACCTTAATTGCCGGCCAGAAAGCAGTTCCTACCAAATCAAAAAAGGCGATCTCTAACTTTAAATTAAGGGAAAATATGCCCATCGGTTCAAGGGTTACCCTGCGCCGCGAGCATATGTTCGAATTCCTTGACCGCCTGGTGTCAACGGCGCTGCCCCGTGTACGCGACTTTGGAGGACTGGCTGTTAAAGGATTTGACGGACGCGGTAATTACACCCTGGGTGTTACCGAACAGATTATTTTCCCCGAAATAAACATTGATAAAACCAACCGCATCAATGGTATGGACATTACTTTTGTAACAACTGCAAAAACTGATGTTGAGTGCCTTGAACTGCTGAAGCAATTTGGTTTACCCTTTAAAACATCAGAGAAATAAAATGGCTAAAGAATCAATAAAAGCAAGACAACGCAAACGCGAAAGACTTGTAGCCCGCTACGCAGATAAGCGTAAAGCGCTGAAAGAAGCTGGCGATTACGATGCACTTCAGAAGCTTCCCCGTAATGCTTCTCCGGTGCGCCTGCGTAACCGCTGCAACATTACCGGTAAGCCCCGCGGATACATCCGTGAGTTTGGTGTTTGCCGTAACGTTTTCCGCGAAATGGCCTCAAAAGGCCTGATACCGGGTGTTACCAAAGCTAGTTGGTAATACTCAGGATATCGGTTTTATGTTTAACATTATTTATAAAAGAATAAAATGACTGATCCTATTTCAGATTATTTAACACGGTTAAGGAATGCTATTAAAGCTAACCACCGTATTGTAGAGATACCCGCTTCTAAACTGAAGAAAGAAATTACCAGGGTACTTTACGAAAAAGGCTATATCCTGAACTATAAGTTTGATGAAGAAGCTGTTCAGGGAACCATTAAAATAGCTCTTAAATACAATCCTGTATCTAAAGTTCCTGCCATACGCTCGTTGCGCAGGATAAGCAAGCCCGGCTTACGCCAGTATTCAAAATCAGATTCTCTTCCCAGGGTAATCAATGGTTTGGGTATTGCTATCATCTCTACTTCTAAAGGCGTGATGACTGATAAAGAAGCCCGTATGAACAACGTGGGCGGTGAAGTAATTTGTTACGTTTATTAATCAAGGAGGAAAAGAAAAATGTCACGCGTAGGAAAATTGCCAATTAAACTTCCCTCAGGAGTAGAGCTAAAAGTAAACTCAAACAACGAAGTGGTTGTTAAGGGACCCAAAGGTGAACTGAAACAAATGGTTCATCCTGATATAACTGTTAACATAGAAAACGGTGAAGTTGTTTTACAGCGCCCCACCGAACAAAAGCGTCACAAAGCCATGCACGGCTTGTACCGCTCTTTGATAAACAACATGGTTACTGGTGTGCACACAGGATACCAAACCAAGCAGGAGCTGGTAGGTGTGGGTTACAAAGTATCAAACGAGGGACAGGTTTTATCCTTCTCTCTTGGATTCTCTCACGAAATTTACCTGCAGGTGCCTGCCGAGGTGAAAGTGGCTACTGAAACCGTAAAAGGTAAAAACCCCACTGTAACCCTGCAAAGCGCCGATAAGCAACTGATTGGCCAGATAGCTGCCAAAATACGCAGCCTGCGTAAACCTGAGCCATATAAAGGAAAAGGTATTAAGTTTGAAGGCGAAGCACTAAGGCGCAAAGCCGGTAAATCAGCAGGTAAAAAATAAGTATTAACCCTGTAAAAGAGAAAACCATGTCAGTAAATAAGAAAACATTACGACGCATAAAGATAAAAACCGGGATAAGGGGCAAGGTGCGCGGCACTGCCGAGCGCCCCAGGCTTTCTGTATTCCGCAGTAATAAGCAGATATACGCCCAGCTGATTGACGATTTGAACAGTACTACCCTGGTAGCTGCTTCATCACGCCTTGATGCAATAGGCGGAGCTGCCATTAATAAAACTGAAAAGGCTGCGATGGTAGGAAAAGAGCTGGCTGAAAAAGCTAAAGCTGCCGGTATTACCAAAGTAGTATTTGACAGGAACGGATACTTGTATCACGGCCGTGTGAAAAGCCTGGCTGAAGGTGCACGTGAAGGAGGGCTGGAGTTTTAATAAAGTAAAGCAATGGTAAAAGCAACAGTAAAAAGAGTACGTCAGAGCGACCTGGAACTTAAAGAAAAAGTGGTTGCCATAAACCGTGTGGCCAAAGTAACCAAAGGGGGCCGCACCTTCAGTTTCTCAGCCATCGTGGTGGTGGGAGACGGACAAGGTATTGTAGGATACGGGCTGGGTAAAGCCGGCGAGGTTACCGATGCTATCAGCAAAGGAATTGAAGATGCCAAGAAAAACCTGATTAAAGTGCCCATTATTAATGGCACTGTACCACACGAACAACATGGTAAATTTGGTGGCGGTTTTGTATTTTTAAAGCCCGCTTCTCATGGTACAGGTGTAATTGCCGGTGGTGCTATGCGCGCCGTGCTTGAAAGCGCCGGTATTACAGACGTGCTTGCAAAATCAAAACGTTCATCAAACCCTCACAACGTTGTAAAGGCTACCATCGATGCATTGGTTAAAATGCGCGATCCCTTTACCGTGGCACAACACCGCGCCATTGGGTTGAAACGAGTTTTTAACGGTTAATTAAATACAATCATGGCTAAGATAAAAATAACCCAGGTAAAATCAATTATTGACAGGGCAGAGAACCAGAAACGCATTATGCAGGCTTTGGGTTTTCGCAAAATGAACCAGGTTGTAGAGCATGAAGATAGCCCTGCAATAATGGGTATGATTAGGAAAGTTGAACATTTGGTAAAAGTAGAAACAGTTTAAGTACCATGAGATTACATACACTAAAACCCGCTCAGGGCAGTATAAAGAAGGAAAAACGTATTGGCAGGGGCGAAGGTTCAGGCCATGGCGGTACTTCTACACGCGGCCATAAAGGCGCCCAGTCTCGCTCAGGCTACAAACGTAAACGTGGTTTTGAGGGCGGACAGATGCCATTGCAACGCCGTGTGCCCAAGTTTGGCTTTAAAAACCCTTTCCGTGTTGAATACAGGGTGTTTAACCTGAACCAACTGGAAGATATAGCCACTAAAAACAACCTTAAATCAATTGATATAGAGGTGTTGAGGAAGCATAAATTTATCCAGCAAAACGACCTGGTGAAAGTACTGGGCCGTGGAGAAATAAAAAGCGCTATTGAAGTAAAGGCACACGCTTTTTCTGAAACCGCTAAAAAAGCTATTGAAACTGCAGGAGGAACCGCGCATACTATTTAATAGATGAAAAAAATTATAGCCAAGCTAAGACAAATCTGGAGCATTGAAGACTTAAGGGTGCGCATTATGAATACCCTTTTGCTGTTGCTGATTTACAGGGTAGGTTCATTTATCACCCTTCCGGGTATTGATCCCAACCAACTTGAAGCCCTTTCACAACAAGGGTCAGGTGGACTTTTTGGTATCCTGAACATGTTTGCAGGAGGTGCATTTTCAAGGGCATCGGTATTTGCCCTGGGTATTATGCCTTATATATCTGCATCTATCATCGTTCAGTTGCTTACCGTTGCGGTGCCGTATTTCCAGCGCCTGCAAAAAGAAGGGGAAGATGGCCGCAACAAGATGAACCAGATTACCCGCTGGCTTACTATTATAGTAACTGCCCTGCAGGCTAGCGCATACCTTACCAACCTTCGCAGCGAAGTAGGTGGCGCCATAATGGTATCAGATGCTTGGTTTAATGTAACTGCTGTTATCACGCTTATTGCCGGTACCATGTTTGTAATGTGGCTGGGCGAGCGTATCACTGATAAAGGTTTAGGAAACGGTATTTCACTTATTATCATGGTGGGTATTATTTCACGCCTTCCCGGAGCGCTGTTTGTTGATTTCACTGATAAATTCGGCGGCAGAGGGGGCGGTCCTGTTATATTCATGGTAGAAATGTTTGCCCTGCTTGCTGTAGTGGCTGCTGTAATCCTGCTGGTACAGGGAACCCGTAAAATACCGGTAAACTACGCTAAGCGGGTACAAGGCAACCGTCAATACGGCGGTGTGCGCCAGTACCTGCCTATGAAAGTAAATGCTACCGGTGTAATGCCTATCATCTTCGCCCAGGCGCTGATGTTTATCCCTATCACCGTAGCACAGTTTATGGAAAGTGGTGAGGTTGGTTATTTCCTGCGTGTATTCTCTGATAACACATCGTGGGCATACAATATTACCTTCGCTACGCTTATCATCCTGTTCACCTATTTCTACACGGCTATCATGGTAAACCCTACTCAGATAGCTGATGATTTGAAAAAGAACAACGGTTTCATTCCTGGTATTAAGCCCGGTAAAAACACCGCTGATTTTATCGACAACGTAATGTCGCGCATCACCCTGCCCGGTTCAATATTCCTGGCAATAGTGGCCATATTTCCCTCAATAGCAACAAACTTTGATATCAATAACCAGTTTGCTGACTTTTATGGCGGAACATCGCTGCTGATTATGGTGGGCGTGGTGCTGGATACCCTGCAGCAAATGGAAAGCCACCTGCTGATGAGGCACTATGATGGCTTTGTGAAATCGGGCATCAAAGGACGCACAATGCTTCCCACAACAGCGCAGTAATTAAAAAGTTTGATAATTAAAAGATAAATAAGTATTTTTGCAGCCCATTTTAAAAGAGGTATAAGTTGGCAAAACAACCATCCATAAAGCAAGACGGTATAATTACCGAAGCCTTGTCAAACGCTATGTTCAGGGTAAAACTTGAAAATGGCCATGAGATTATTGCAACTATATCCGGCAAAATGCGGATGAATTACATAAAGATACTGCCTGGTGATAAGGTATCGGTGGAGATGTCTCCCTACGATTTATCCCGCGGGCGTATATCATACAGGTATAAGTAAGAAATATAGCACTAAGATGAAAGTTAGGCCATCCATAAAAAAACGCAGCACCGATTGCAAGATTGTACGTCGGAAGGGCAAGCTGTTTGTAATTAACAAAAAGAACCCCAAATTCAAACAAAGACAAGGATAATTAATTTATGGCAAGGATATCAGGTATAGATTTACCCAAAAACAAGCGTGGCGAAATTGGCCTCACTTATGTTTACGGCATTGGCCGCACAACAGCCCGCCACATACTTGAAACGGGTAATATTGATATAAGCAAGAAGGTAAGCGAATGGAATGACGATGAGTTGAATCATATACGCAGCTTTATCACTGAAAATGTTAAGGTGGAAGGTGAATTGCGCTCAGAAACTCAACTTAACATCAAGCGCTTGCTGGATATTGGCTGCTACCGTGGTTTAAGGCACCGTAAAGGATTGCCCGTTCGCGGCCAGCGCACCCGCACCAACTCGCGTACCCGTAAAGGTAAACGTAAAACAGTTGCAGGTAAGAAAAAAGCCACTAAATAATTAACCGGAAATTAAGCTAATGGCAACTAATAAAAAATCGACCAAAAAAAGGGTAGTAGCTGTGGAATCTCACGGCCAGGCTCATATACAGGCTACTTTTAACAACATTATTATCTCTCTTACCAATCAAACCGGCCAGGTAGTATCATGGTCATCAGCAGGTAAGATGGGATTTAAAGGCTCTAAAAAGAACACTCCTTATGCTGCGCAAACAGCTGCCCAGGATTGCGGTAAAACTGCATACGACCTTGGCCTGCGCAAAGTGGACGTGTTTGTAAAAGGTCCCGGATCAGGCCGTGAGTCGGCCATCCGTACCCTGCAAACCGTAGGTATTGAGGTTGTATCTATCCAGGATATCACTCCTATACCCCACAACGGTTGCCGCCCACCAAAACGCAGAAGGATATAATTTTTACAGTACATTGATATAACCATAAAATGGCAAGATACTTAGGACCAAAGAGTAAAATAGCAAGAAGGTTTGGCGAAGCGATTTTCGGACCTGATAAGACTTTTGATAAGCGCAACTATCCTCCGGGACAGCACGGTAACTCGCGCCGCCGTTCAAAAAAATCTGAATATGCTATTCAGCTTTACGAAAAACAAAAGGCAAAATATACATACGGTATACTAGAGCGCCAGTTCCGCGGAATATTCCACAGGGCTAACATTAAACAAGGTATCACCGGTGAAAACCTGTTGAAATTTCTTGAAGCCAGGCTGGATAACACCGTATTTCGTCTTGGTTTGGCTCCCACCCGCGATGGCGCACGCCAGCTGGTAGGGCACAAGCACATACTGGTAAACGGTAACCTGGTAAATATACCTTCATACCAATTGAAACCTGGTGATATCATAAGCGTACGTGAGAAATCAAAGTCGCTTGAGTCAATCACCGATTCACTGGCAAAGCGCAGCAGCCGCCGTTTTAACTGGCTGGAGTGGGATGCCAATTCAATGACCGGTAAGTTTATGGCTTACCCTGAGCGCGACCAGATTCCTGAAACTATCAAAGAACAACTGATAGTGGAATTGTACTCTAAATAATCACATTAAAACCCCTTTACGCCCAATGGCAATACTTGCTTTTCAGAAACCCGATAAAGTTATAATGCACAAAGAAACTGACCACTTTGGTCAGTTTGAATTCCGCCCGCTTGAAAAAGGATACGGCGTTACAATTGGCAATGCTCTCCGCAGGATACTTCTTTCTTCGCTGGAAGGCTACGCTATCACCACCGTTAAAATTCCAAGTGTTGAGCACGAGTTCTCAAGCATCAAAGGTGTGTTGGAAGATGTGACTGAAATAGTGCTGAACCTGAAACAGGTGAGGTTTAAGAGGGTATCTGACACCGGCGATAACGAGAAAATTTTTGTATCGCTGAAAGGTAAAGAGCAGTTTGTAGCCGGCGATATCAGCCGTTATACCAACGCTTTTGAAATTCTGAACCCTGAACTGGTAATCTGCAACATGGAACCGTTTGTGAACCTTGAAGTGGAACTTACCGTTAACAAGGGACGCGGATATGTTCCCGCAGAAGAAAACAAGCCTAAAGAGCATATGATAGGATTAATTCCGATTGATTCTATCTATACCCCGATTAAGAATGTTAAATACCAGGTGGAAGATTTCCGCGTAGAGCAGCGTACTGACTACGAGAAACTGATGATTGAAATCCAGACCGACGGTAGCATTCGCCCCGAGGAAGCTTTGAAGGAATCAGCCCGTATCCTGATCCAGCACTTTATGCTGTTCAGCGACGAGAACATTACTATTGACAGCCAGGTGAAAGCCGCTCCTGTGGAAGTGGATGAAAACCTGCTGCACATGCGTAAAATGCTGAAAACTCCATTGGCCGACCTTGACCTTTCAGTACGTGCTTACAACTGTTTGAAAGCTGCTGAAATTAAGACACTGGGCGACCTTGTGAGCTATGATATAGCTGACCTTTTGAAATTCCGCAACTTTGGTAAGAAATCTCTTACCGAACTGGAAGAACTGGTGCGTGAGAAGAATCTCACCTTTGGAATGGACGTAGCTAAATACAGATTGAACGAAGAATAATATTTGTTTCAAGTTCCATGTTCCTGGTTTCAGGACTTAAAACTTAAAACTGAAAACATACAACTACGATGAGACACGGAAAGAAGATAAATCACCTTAGCCGCACAGCAGAGCACCGCGCCGCTTTGTTGTCAAACATGGCAACCTCGCTTATTATGCATAAGCGTATAAATACCACTGTGGCTAAGGCAAAGGCCCTGCGCAGATATGTAGAGCCTTTGATTACCAAAGCTAAAGATAATACTACTCACTCACGTCGTGTGGTATTCAGCTACCTGCAGAACAAAGATGCTGTGAAAGAACTGTTTGGAGATGTTGCCGGTAAAATTGCCGACAGGCCAGGTGGTTACACCCGTATCTTTAAAACCGGTAACCGTTTGGGGGATAACGCTGAAATGGCACTGATTGAACTGGTAGACTACAACGAGTATATCACTACATCAAAAGGCGACAAAAAAGCTGGTAAAACCCGCCGCAGCCGCAGGGGTACCGGTAAAACCAAAGCTGATGCTGAAACAACAGCAGCTCCTAAAGCCAAAGCTAAACCAGTTGCTGAAGAAAAACCTGCCGAGGTTGAAACTCCGGTTGAAAACACGGAAGCTACTAACGAACCCGAAGAAACTAAAGAGTAATTTAACTCTGAGCCTTATACAGAACCCGGTGAACAGCCGGGTTTTTTGTTTTTTGGCCGGTTACATATCAAGCAGTTTAGAGCGTTGAAAAAATGGGAGGCTATTGCATTGAGAAGCATCAAAGCCTGCTTTTATGAGTCCTTTGGGTTTTTGAAAACGTTTAGCATACCGTTTGGCTTTTCTTAACTGTTTACGGTAATACCGTTTATGCTTCCGTTCGCTTTTGGCGCCTTTGGCTGCCATTTTCCATATCCGCATCCGCTCCCGCCGTATTTCCTTTTTTGCCTTCTTAACCGCCTTCATCAGTATTTTCCTCTGAACTGATGAAAGGTTGGGAGACCGTTTTATAAGGTTAGTAATAAAGGCGTATGCTATTCTTTCATGTTGCTTTGATACCTTATCATAATCGCGCAGGTGTTTCTTTTCAGGAGGCGTCTTTTTAAAAATTTCCCGAAGGCCTAAATATAAATCGTGGTTTATATGGGCATTGATGGATAAAACCAATACTTGTATAAAGCCGTATTGAGCGCAGGCTGAAGTATCAAATGCCTGTTGCCACCCCGCTGTAAGAGCGCCGTTACGGGTAAATGAATCAAGGGCAGTGAAATAATAATAACCAAAAGTGTTTTCAATCCTCCTCACAAACTGGCTGTCTTCAAATTGACCATCGTGTGCCAGGTTATCTATACCATTGCTTACTTCCTGGTATAGCCGGGCAAAAAACCACAGGTCGCTTTGTTGTTTGTAAAAACTATTAACCGCACTGTCAATTCTTGGCCTGAAAGCAAATGGGTCAACGGGTGACGCTGATAGGGTATTGCGGCAGAGGAAATAAACCAGTATTACGAGAATGAACCTAAATTTCACTCTGTAAAAATAACAAAATTACGGAGTTAGCATCTGTATTTTGGTTTCGAAAGAAAACCTGTCAAGTCCTTTTAAAATGTTAAACCCTTTTTTCATGAGGAATTTAGGATAAAGAAACCGCTGGGTGTTCTTTCCCACCAGTTTCATTTGTTGCTGGGTTGCCTTGTCCGTTTTTCCGGTATTTGTGGCAGCTTCTATGGCCCGTCGCCAGGTAGCATTCAAACTGTTGCGCATTATATTTTTAACATGCCCCCTGCCCATTTTTATCAGGAACCTGTTGAAGCCGGCGATAGAAGTATCCGTTTCCAGGAATTTATCCATTACCCTTTCGGTTTCATTTGCCGAAACGGTGAATATTTCATTGCAGGTAACTTTATAATTGCCAGTGCCTTCAGGATAAAGCGCATAATATTCTTTCAGGATAAAATAAAGGTCGTGGTTGATATGGGCATTGGTGCCTAGAGCCAGCAATTGCACATACGATAGTTTAACTGACGTATCAAATGCAGCCTTCCAGCAATTGGGCACTGAGCCGCCGTTTTCGAACGCCAGCCGCGCTTCCAGGTATTTTTCAGCAAACTTTGTGTGGATAAAGCGTACCAGCTGGCTGTCGGTAAAGGTATTATTGTCAATGCCTTCGCCAATTTTAGTGCGCATGGTGTAATACAGGAGGGCAAAATAAGTTGCTGGCGATTGTGCTTTTCTGCCTGATTCTATAACGCTGTCAAGCTTTGCTGCAACAGCGTTGCCCGTTTGTGTTGTATCCATACAGTAGCATTTGCACGGAACCGTCAAAGCAGCCAGCAATAGTATCAAAACAGGCTTACAAACAGACATCCGGCAATATAGTCTGTATTTTAACTGCCAAACGTTGTATTTGGTTTTAATATGTTTTGAGGAAAGTGTAATTTCGCACCCCAAAATACCCTCCTTTTGAGTACAATATCAAAAATGCCATCTATCCTTTTGTTGCAGGATGGAACCGTGTTTCACGGCACTTCAATAGGTAAAATAGGCACCACCACCGGTGAAATTTGTTTCAATACCGGGATGACCGGCTACCAGGAAGTATTTACCGACCCATCATACTTTGGCCAGATACTGGTTATGACCAATGACCATATTGGTAACTACGGGGCTTCTGATGAAGAAATGGAGAGCGACCGCATTATGATTTCAGGGCTGGTGGTGAAGAACTTTTCCCAATATTTCTCGCGTAAGCAGGCCAAACGCTCATTGCACGAATATTTTACCGAGTATGGGCTGATAGGCATAGGCGATGTGGATACCCGCCAGCTGGTACGCCATATCCGTAAAAACGGGGCTATGAATGCCATCATTTCCTCGGAGATACTTGATATAGAGCAACTGAAGAAGATGCTTGCCGGGGTGCCTGACATGTCGGGCCTGGAGCTGTCTTCCAAAGTTACCACCGATAAACCCTTTGAGTACGGCGACCCTAACTCACCTTATAAAGTAGCCGTGCTGGATCTGGGCGCTAAAAAGAACATACTGCGCTGCCTGGAGGAAAGGGGCTGCTACCTGAAGGTGTTCCCTGCCAATACCTCGTTTAAAGACATGCAGGAATGGCAACCCAACGGGTATATGATCACCAATGGTCCCGGCGACCCAGCTGCCATGCCCTACGCGGTTAGTACCGTAAAAGAGATTATTGACAACGATAAACCTGTGTTTGGCATTTGCCTGGGCAACCAGGTAATGGGCCTTGCATGCGGCCTTAAGACCTACAAAATGCACAATGGACACCGGGGCCTTAATCACCCTGTGAAGAACCTGGTAACCGGAAAGGGTGAGATAACCAGCCAAAACCACGGTTTTGCCATAGCCACTGACGGGGTAGACAGCAGCAAGGTGGAAGTAACCCACGTGCACCTGAACGATAACACTGTAGCCGGTATCCGCATTAAGGGCAAAAAAGCCTTCGCGGTGCAGTATCACCCGGAAAGCAGCCCGGGCCCTCATGACAGCCGCTACCTGTTTGATGAGTTTGTGGACATGCTGAAGTAAAAACTGTTAGCCCTTAGCTATTGGCCTTTAGCTTTTTAATTAACAGCGAAAGGCTAATAGCCAAAGGCTGTTTAATTTTTTTATCATACTAAATCAAAGAACGAATATGAGTTTAATAGCCAAAGTAATTGCCCGCCAGGTAATTGATTCGCGGGGAAATCCAACAGTGGAAGCTGAAGTTATCACCAACAGTGGGTCTATGGGCCGTGCTGCCGTTCCGTCGGGCGCCTCTACCGGGGTACACGAAGCCGTGGAGCTTAGGGACGGTGATAAAAGCAAGTACCTGGGCAAAGGGGTGCTGAAAGCTGTTAAGCACATCAACGAAGACAT
>DASPJH010000564.1:0-3170 GCA_035628715.1 Bacteroidia bacterium | reverse complement strand
TATTTTTACACGCACTTTGCCTTTATAACCCGAGGTATCTGAATCAGCCTTTGTCGTTCGCTCTTTGCCCTTCTCCCTTATATATTCGCTCCGCATCCTGTCTGTCTGTTCAGTAGCATCAGCACTCTCTGCTACTGCCATTGTTTCCAGCCCTGTAATCTCCCCTTCAATTTTGTAGTCTTCAGAGGGGATAAACCCGAAGATGCTTTTTACCACTTCGCCATTTTTATATACCACATCATATTCGTCCTTTTTGAACCACCGCCCGTCGCGTTGTTTGTTATACCAATGTTCTTCCCGAATCAGTTTTCCGTTTTCGTACTCAACCCGATCCTGCTGCAGGTATCTGCCTTGCTGGTAAACCGTATCCCGGTATTCCAGCCTGCCAGCCGAATCGTATCGCCTGATAAAGTCTCCCGCAGTAATCCAGAATTCCTGGCTGCTGAACGCCCGCTCATAAAGCCGTCCCCACTTATCATATTTCAGTTTTTCACCGTCGCGGGTTATCTTCTGCCTTAATACACCACTGGTATCCTTACTGTATGATTCGCCAATTCTAGAACCCCCACTGTAATTCTGATAAAATAATGTATCTCCTTTTTTATCCAGTATCACTTCCTCACCTACCCGGTAGCCATTTGCATAGGGATACACCCGCTGGCAATTATTACATTTTAAATTATCTCCATACCCAATTTCCCCATAATAAACTGAGGGGCCGTGCAACCTGCCCATATAATAGGTGATTTTTTTGCCTAATTTACCGTCGCTATTATAGTAATAACAGGTATCGTGCAGCTTATTTTGCCGGTAATTTAACACCGATACAAGCGGGTCGTATCCGCCATAATATTCTTTAACCTGCCATTTTCCTTCCCGCAGGTCGTTCACATACTGGCCTTTTATTATCGTATCACCTTTATAATTTTTTTTATAATAAGGGCCGTTTGCCTTGCCGTTTTCAAAATAAATATCTTCATCGGGGCCATTTTGCCAGCCATGCAGGGTATCGTTTTATAACTGATGGTGGTTTCCCGCATTTTGCCGTAAACCTCGCTGTATCTATACCATGTCCCGGTTTTAAGGTTGTTGGTGTAATTCCCCTTCAGCAGCACTTTTCCATCGTAGTTAAACCGGTAAAATGTATCGTTCAGTTTCCCGTTTTCATAGTTTTGAATTACTGAAATATTAATCCCGCTGAAATCATAAAACATCCATTTTCCTTCGGGCAACGAGTCTTTATAACGGCCTTTTAAAAACACCCTGCCTTCTGTATTTGGTCCTGTGCCCCAGGTGCCGGTGCCATTGACGGGTTTTACCGGGTAGTATAAAGTGAAGGTATCGTTAAACCGCACCACCTGCGCCGCAAGCGGGGTAATTAAGATGAATGTGAAAATAAAAAGAACCGCATTTCTGCCTTTCATGCCTGCAAGTAAATAAATAGTAAACAATAAATGGCTTGTTTACCCTGAGTCAACGGCGCAACGGTCATCCCAGACTTGTTGGGGAATCTGCCAGGTTAAAACAACGGATTCCCGCCTGAAGCGAGAATGACTGGATTAAATTCCCTGTTTCATCCGCACCCCCAAACTCTCCGTTTGTTCCATGCCCAGCCAGTCCAGCACATTGTTGCTAAATATTAGTTGTTTAACGGCAGGAGGCAGGTCGGCCATTTGCTCAATGAATTTACCGTGCTCCAAATCGCCAAGGGGGAAAGGGTAATCAGTACCGTAAGCTATTTTTTCAGCGCCCATTAACTTAATTAGATAACGCAGGGCATCCTGGTCGTGGGTGATACCGTCCACCCAAAATTTGCCAATGTATTCGCGCGGGTCCTGTATTTTATTTACGTCGCACAAATCGGGGCGGCAATGCCAGCCGTGCGAAACACGGCCCAGTGTAAATGGGAACGAGCCGCCGCCGTGCGCCACCATTACCCGCAGTTTGGGAAATTTATCAAACACACCGCCAAATATCAGGCTGCAAATGGCAAGGCTTTCTTCGGCAGGCATGCCCACCAGCCAGGGCAGGAAGTATTTGGGCATTTTTTCTTTGCCCATCATATCCCACGGGTGGATGAATATCGACATGCCCAAATCCTGCGCTGCCTCCCAAAAAGGGAACAGCGAAGGGTCGTCCAGGTTTTTATCTTCAATATGGCTGCCTATTTCAATACCGGGCAGGTTCAGCACATTGCGGCAACGCTCCATTTCCTTAATAGCCAGCGGCACATCCTGCATAGGCAGCGTGCCCAGGCTTATAAAACGGTTGCGGTATTTAGCCTGCACCTCGGCAATATGGTCGTTAAGGAAAATGCTCCAGTCGTAGGTGTGCTCGGGCTTGCACCAGTAGTTAAACAGCACGGGCACGGTGCACAGCACCATCATATCCACATTATTGGCATTCATATCCCCAATAATGCACTCCGGGTCCCAGCAGTTTTGCTGCACCTCGCGAAAAAACCGGCCGTCGTCGCCCATCATGCGGGCGGCATCCGGCTTGTGGTGGTCCATTTTAATGAAACCGCCGTAACCGTATTTATCTTTTAAATCGGGCCATGTTTTGGGCAAAATATGTGCGTGACTGTCTATTTTCATCTATCTAATAGTTCAGGGTTTTGTGTTCAGGGTTTAGTATTACCTGAAACACAATGAATATCCAGGATAACACAAAGATAGGGAGAAATGAAGAATAATGTGCCTATGGGCAAATGTGCTGATGTATTGGTGCAATTCTTCATCAGCTAATCACCTCATTATCTAATCATCTAATTAACTTCAACGCTGCCTGGTAAATCTTTTTAATGCTGTGCTTCTCTTCCTGTATACTAATATTTTCAACAGCAGGAATTAACTGTTTGTTATGAAGAGTTTTCAGTTTAATAATTTCTCCCAGGGCAAAAGCAGCGCTCCAGCGGACAACCGTACCTGTATCGGTGGTATTGTCCAGCAGTTTTCTAATGGGCTCGTCAAGGTTTTTTGGAAATAAGTGTGCAATATTGCCAATTACCTTAGCCGACTCCCATTTTACACGTGGGGCTTTGCTGCCCAAGCTGGCGGTAGCAAACGCTAATACATCCTTGCCAGCAATACCGGAGTTTTGTTTGGTGGCGTATTCCAGTGCCTCTATACAGGTAGCCTTCAGCGCATCTTTGGCAGTTTGGGCATATT
>DASPJH010000563.1:0-3302 GCA_035628715.1 Bacteroidia bacterium | reverse complement strand
CAGCCTGCGCGAACTGTTAATGCCGGTTCATAAATAAGCGTGGTTTTATTATTTTCAAGCATTTCCAAATCCTTTACAAGCTCAGGGGTAAACTGGTTGGAGGTATTGTCGCTTGTTTGCCACCAACTGATACCATATAACTGCAGTTTTGCAAACCTGCCCGAGTAAGCTATGTCAATATATTTGGTTGTAAACCCTAAGTTAACCTGTATAAAGTACTTATACAGGTGGTTTTTAATATACCGGTTTAACTCAAAGTTGTTGTAGGCGTAACCTTGCCCAATTCCTCCATAAAGTTCGGCAACAATATTTTTGAAAGGAAAATATCCCCCGGCCCCAAAATCATAGTAATGCCCATGCGCCCTCGGGTCATAAACAGTTTTAAAATAATTACCCGTTATTCCAATATATTTTACCGGCGACCATGCAGCCTGCAGATCAAAGGTGTTATCACCTTCATCCGATTTGGAACCCATAAACCTGGCTTCGCCGCCCTGCTGAAAAAGAGGTACATTTTGGGCATTTGGCGCATAATAACCCCGCTGGCAGGAGTAAAGTCCTGAACAGCCTAAGGCAATAACCAGCAGCAGTATCGTTTTCATAGTAAAACAAATATATAATTTATTTTACCGTGATAAGCAATACTTTACAGGTTATTCTTCATCCTCGTAAATCCAGTCTTCATCCAGGTAAAAGAAAAGGCCGATGCTTAAATTCCGGCGCTCGGCAGGGTAGGTGACAGGCGCTAAAAATCCCGAGTAAGTGTACTGCGCCTGCAGCTTCAGGTATTTCCACCCATAGCGTATAGTTAAGGCAGGCTCAATAACAAACGAGTTGCGGTTGTTATTAATAGCTGCTATATCGGTTGTTATTAAACGGTTGGTGTTTTGTTCCTGCGCATCGGCAAACTGTGCCCGTATGCGGTACAGGCTGATGTGGGCAAAACGGGCCGAAGCGGCTATATCCAGGTATTTATAGCTAAAGCCAATAACCGGCTGTAAATAAAACTTATTAAAATTATTGCGCAAATAACCCGCCCCGTTAAAGGTGTTCAGCGTACGCCCGTTTCCGTAGCCGCCATATACCTCAAAAATAAAATTATTCATCGGGTAATAATAACCGCCGGCAATATCAATGTATTCGCCTTCTCCGCGGTCGCGTGCATATACATTGTAGTAATTAGCCATTAAGCCCACATTTTCAGATGGCGAGAAGGCCGTTTGCACTTCGGCGCCACTAACATTATCGCCGCTGTTGTGGGCTACGGTGAACCGGGCATCATTAACGCCGGTAAATAAAGGAACGTTTTGAGCGTTGGGAGCATAATACGCACGGCTGCACGACATCAAACCAACAGCACAGCCAATAAGCAGAGCCGGTAAAAAAGTTTTCATAGTAAATACTGTTATTCCCCACTGAATGCAGGTTTCACTAGCAGCACATTTTCTTTCTCCACGGTCACCTGTCCCGGCGCTGACCCCTTGGGTTTGCGCACATATTTTTTTTCAGTATAAATAACGGGACACAGGCTATCTGTCCGTCCTTTTGAAAAGTATGCCGCCAGCGAGGCCGCATATCCAAGTATATTAATAGGAACAGTTTTACCGGGTTTATGTTTTATTACCACGTGAGAACCTGCCATTCCGCGGGCATGCAGCCATATATCGTTTTTGTGGGCGTATTTCTGCGTAAGCACGTCATTGTTTTCTGAGTTTTTGCCTACCAGTATGGTATAACCTTCCATTTCAAACTCTTTAAACAGCGAAGGCCTGGAGCTTTCCTCCACCGTCTCCCGGTCCTTTTCCATGCCACGCAACGCTTTGCTGTCGGCCGCTGATAAAGCATTATCCAGCTTGGCGGTTATTTCCGTTAATTCCGTCTCCGCCTTTTCCAGGTTTTCTTTAAGTACGGTGGTTTCCTTAACCTGGTTTTTGGCTTTGCGGTAATAGTTCTCAGCGTTTTCCTGCGGGCTTAATTCTTTTTTAAGCCTGATTTCAATTTCTTTATCCGTATAAAAGTCATGCAGGTTCACCTTTTCCAGGCCTTTTTGCAATTGGTATAAATTAGCCATCAAAATATCGGCTATGTGTTTATACGGCGTTTGGGTGGCAATGGTTTCCAGTTTTACTTTTTTCGAGGTAATTTCTTTTTCCAGCTTTTCCTTACGTTGTTTCAGGGTTTGGACGATACGGTTCTTTTTATCCTCAAAAAAATATTTACCTAAATACAGCCGGGCAAAATCGTTTACAGCTGTTATGGGTTCGGTGTATTCAGCCAGGGTTTCACCCGCCGGAAAAAACCGCAGCTGGTAATTATTCCCTGCCTTACTGATATATAATGTTGGATTTTCCAGCGTATTTAAGACAGCTGAAAGTGTGTTTTTTCTAATTTCTTCCGGAGAAGTGAAAAATCCCTTGTTCTCTAATACTTCCACCGCATCGGCAGGAATAAAAGGGAATTGCTTTTGCAGGCTTTTTGCTGAATCTGCCTGAATTATACTGTTTGTTTCAATTCGTTTTGCGGTATTGACTGCCCCAAAATCCAGCTGCTGGTCGGCCTTTATCTGCCTGCGGAATATCTCTTCCGGCTGGTTATTGTTTACCAGTATCACATTCCCGTTTTTGCCAAAAAGTTTTATAAATAAGTAATAATTATTGGCAAACAGTATATGGAAGCTGCGTTCAGGCGTATGCTGTTTTACCTCTACAACCTCCTGCGAAACCAGTGCCCTGAAATGCGGATGCTTATGCTTTGGGCTGGAAGCCTCAGCAGGGAAGGAGAGCACGGTATCCGTTATTAAAAAACTGAACTTAAATGGGAAGTATTCACCCGATTTGGTTTTAAACAACAGCAACAATTCCTGTTTTGATGCACTGTAAGCCTCCACAAACAATGCGCCTTTCAGCTGCTTATCCAGCTCTGCAGTTAATTGCCTCAGGAAAAAGTAATTGTTGTGGTTCACGTTTAAAAATACAAATTCTAATAGCGAAGTTCGGAATTTAGAATTTCGGTATTAAAATTTCTAATTTAAGCTACAACCAATGTAGCTACTGCATCTTCATACGTCTGGCAAATACCTGCTGTTACCAGTTCGTTGTCAATATCCGTCATGGCAACCGGTTTGCCGCTGGTAACCCAAATGGTATGCTCAAACTGGGCGCTTAGCTTGCCATCAATAGTGCGGGCTGTCCAGCCATCGCGTTTGTCTACCTTGCTGCGTGCCTTACCGGCGTTGATCATCGGCTCAATGGTAAAGGTCATGCCGGGCTTCAGCTTGGGGCCGGTGTTCCGGTCGGCAACAT
>DASPJH010000562.1:0-5701 GCA_035628715.1 Bacteroidia bacterium | reverse complement strand
CCGAAATGTACTTTGGCCGCGCCGGCTTAAATTATGGGTATGCAGCTGTTGTAACTCCCTGGGCGTTTGAAGCCATGCGATACAATGAGTTTTTCGGAAGCCGGAATGCCGCTTTATTTATCCGCCATAATTTTGGAAGCCTGTTATGGAAAACAAAAAAATTCCAGCCTGAATTTGTGCTCGTAACCAACCTGTATTACAGCGAGTTTGAAAACAACGGAAAACATAAAAACTTTGCACTTAGGCCGGCCAATAAGGGGTACTACGAAAGTGGCCTGCAGATAGATAATATTTTTAAAATCTATTTCACTTCCATAGGAGTGGGTGCATTTTACCGGTACGGGCCTTATTCTTTAAGCGAACCGTTGGATAACCTGGCGGTGAAGGCTACCATAGGGCTTAAGTTCTAATTATTTATTATTAAGAACAAAGAAAGCGCCGGTAATTGTTTGATCAGTGGTAAATAGTTAATAATAATAATTAATCCAGTCTCATAATAGGCGTAAATTTTCCGCTTTTAAGCAAATACCTGTATTTATCTATGTCCACCGTCTGACCATTGTTCATTTTTGAGAGTACTGTAATATCGCTTTCCAGCGTGTGCACAGAGCCTTTGGTCATACGGGCAAGCTCCAGGTATTGCGGGTTCAGCGGGTAGCTGCCCACGCCGCACAGTATTACGTGCACCGGCTTTTTTACCTGTTTAGCCAGTTTAAAGTCTTTCATATCCGCCCAGTTATCGGCTATCATTATAATTTCATCACAATCGGGAAATTTTTTAACTGCTCCAAGGATAGCTTCGATATTATTTTCAGCCACATCCCCTCCCCCACCGCTATGCATGGCTCTTAGCGCAGTATCTTCGACTGCTTTAATGGCATTTCCGGCAGAAAAATACAAACCGCCCGTTTTACCCATAACCTTTTTAGTATCCGGAGTATCATTCCCATCGTTAAAAAACACATAGCCGCAACTGCGTCCTGCATTAAAATATAGTTTGTGCCATACCAGCACCTGGGTGCTGTATGGCGACATGCTGCCCGTTACATCGCATACCACCAGTACTTTCTTCCAATTGTTGCGTTCCATAACCGTAAAAAAAGTAGTGTCCAGGTGGTTCCTTACGAACTCACCTGCAAATGGCCCCGGCTCAAAAAGTAACGTGGTATCGTAGTAAGTGCCTATTGTGTCTGGCTCCAGGTAATAATGCTTTTCCCTGAACCAGCCTTTTTTATCATAAGTAACCCCTTCTTTCCGCTTCTTTTTATTCCTCGGAAAGTACATTCCCGTGTACTCCCGGCGCTTTTTAATTTTATACCGTTCCTTTACTACTATTTTAGTTTGCCCCAGCGAGTCGTTGTTCAATACATTCTGCATATACCCGCTCTCATCAGTAATGGTAAGCATATCTCTTTCTATGTAAGAGATAATAAACCCGTGGAACAGCTTGCGGGCGCCCGCTTCCTCGGTTGCCGACTTCTGCGCTATAAATTTCCAGTCCACCATAAACTCGGTAAATATGCCGGGCAGCATTTTTTTCAGTTCTTCCAGCCGGTTGCGGTTCAACCTGGGCTGTTCAAAGGTTTCTGACTGTCGGTAAGCTGTATATACCAGTTCAACCTTATAAATGTATTTACCGTCCAGCCAGTACGCCGGCAACGGATTTTTAATTACAGGCGATGCAAAGTCCATCGCCAGGAATACCTGGTTGTCAGCCAGTGCCGCCGTATCGTAGGTGCCAATAGTATCCTGCTTGTATTTTATCAGTTCATCAATGGTCATCCCCTGTGCACAGGCGGTCACTCGCACACCAATCATCAGCATCAGTAATATATAGGCTCTCATATCCTGTTAATCGAATATCTTGTGAAACGATACAAGCCTGTAATTAATTTTACCAAACCAAAAAACATATCACGCTGATAAGTAAGTTTCTAAAAAAATTTCAGGTGAAGTGTAACTTTATAACTACTTAACAAGTATTACTGACAACAATGACAGAACAGCAATATAACCAATGTGTGGATTTATATGCTGACGGCCTTTACCGGTTCATCCTTAAAAATTTAAGGGATGAATTTGAGGCCGGTAACATTGTGCAGAACACCTTTGAGAAGCTTTGGATGAAAGTATCTGAAACCCGCTTTGAAACGGCGAAGTCTTACCTGTTTAAAATTGCCTATAACAATATGATTGATGTAATCAGGCAAAACAAACGGTATGTGCAGATAGAGGAAGGGTTTCATGATGAGGCGGTGGAAATGGGCGAGTACAAAGGATTAAAAGAGGCGCTGAACATAGGGCTGGAGCGCCTGCCAGAAAAACAGCGGACAGTACTGCTGTTGAGAGATTACGAGGGGTATAGCTACGAGGAAATAGCCGAAATAGCATCGTTGAGTATGGAGCAGGTAAAGGTATATATATACCGCGCCCGCATGGCCCTTAAAGAGTTTATTGGTAACCCCGAAGTATTGTTATGAAAGAATTGAACGACCGTGAATTATTGCTGCTGGCCTACCTGGATGGCGACCTTGACGCTGCCGGGAAACAGCGCGCCGAAGCCCTGATGGCCGAGGACGCAGCTTTTACGCACGAATACAGGCTGCTGACGGGTACCCGGCTGGAGCCCGAAACCATTATCTATACGGATAAACATAAATTAAAACGTACAGCTAAGGTTAATAAATCACCGTTGCGGTTTGTTATTCCGGCTACTGCGGTGGCTGCGTGCCTGGCTTTGCTGGTATTGTTGTATAATCCGGGAACAAAAACCGGCAGCAGTGCAACCGGCCTGGTAACACCGGGAGACAAAGAAATAACCTACAGTAATGCCCCTGGCACTAAAGAAATTGCTGCGCCAAAAGAAGCGAAAATTATTAATAACCCCGCAAAAATTAACACACAGGAAAAACATATACAGACGCCTGTAAAAACACAGGAACCAACGGAAGCTGAAACTATTGTTGACAACAGGATAGAACCGGAGATGCTGGTTGCTAAGCGCGCTGAAATTAATATTGAACTGCCTGAATTATATACATTAACAGAACCGGTTTATACCGAACCAATAATTATAGCAGCACCTGGGAAAAAAGGATTCAGGGAGTGGTATGCCAATGCTGAAAAAAAAGTAAATAATTTTATGGGATACCTGCAAAAACCCAAAATTAATATCCGCCGTACGGGTGATAACGGCCAGCAACGCCTGGTTATTAGGCTGAAGGCTGATAAATACGATGTGGAACGCGAAGTTTTGCTTAGTGTAAAATGAATTTAAGATAAATAAACTGAAAATAAATAATTTATGAAACGAAGTGCTTTATTGTTAGTAGCTGTTGTATTGAGCTGTTTTGTGGTGAATGCCCAGGCGGAATACACCTTTGCCGCTAAAAAAGGAAGTAAGGTGCCTTTTATTAAGGTAAAAACCGACGATGAGGAAGTAAAAGAAGTTATACAGTCGGTTATATCGGAATTGGATGACCTGGATTATGAAGTAACTGCTTTGGATACTCCTGACAGTGACACCACTAAGGTAGTGGAAGTACAAAGCATAAACACTGATAGCGGGATGGTTATGATTGTAACCATTAAAGACCAAAACGGCGTACATACCGAAACCTATAGCCTTAGCGGCAAGGAAAGCGATAAAAAGAAATTCAAGCAGAAAATGCGTGAGGTTTTTAAAGAAAATGACGATGATTATAAGTATGAATTTTATTATTTCAAGGCGGATTCAGCTGAAGAAAATGACCGGGTTACTGAAGACTGGCTGATGCTGGATATTGGTCTTAACAGTTTATTATTCAACGGCAGCCCATCTTTTCCCGTAGCATTGCAGAACCTTGAGCTGGACCCATGGAAATCGCTGCATGTAAATGTGGGAATTTTCCAGCAGAAAGTGCGCCTGTACCGGAAAAATATCAGTCTCTTTTACGGTATAAACTATGATAACAACGATTACCGTTTCAGCCGGGAAATAGATTTTAAAGTGGACGCCACTAACCAAATCAGTTATGACACTGTTACAACACAAGGCTTTATACGTAATAAGCTCACTACGCGGTTTGTTTCCATTCCACTGGGTTTCCAGTTTAAGTTTAATCCCAATGCCCGCCGGTCGTTCCATATTTCACTAGGCATGCATGCCGGGTACCGCCTCACCAGCTTTTTCAAAAAGGTATATGAGGATGATGGTAAACGCAAAAAGAAAACCCGCGATGACTTTGAGCTGAATAACTTCCGTTATGGAGCTTTTGTTAAAGTTGGATATGGCAATTTCACCCTGTTTGGTAATTATGTATTCACGCCTTTATTCAGGGAAAATGCAGGGCCAGAACTGAACACAGTTTCATTCGGTCTCACTATCGGGGATTTCCTCAGCGATTAATCTCAATAAGCTTAGTTGTATAGTTACAGCCCATCTGCTGCCGGTTTGATATACGGCGGGGATGGGCTAATTTTGTTGCATGAAGTACACCATCCGCCACACTAAGCCTCATTTAAAATACATACATGTTGAAGCCCTGCTGGAAACTATCACCGCTGATATTACTGAAATCCAGCTGCCATCATGGAGGCCGGGCCGCTATGAGCTGGGAAACTTTGCTAAAAACGTACGAAATTTTGAAATTAAGGATGGCAATGGCAATGCGGTTCCCTTTATGAAAATAAATAAGGATTTATGGCAGGTACAAACCAATAGCTGTAAGTCAATTACCATCAGTTATAAATATTATGCATCAGTGCTGGATGCAGGTTCAACCTATACCGATGATCAACTGCTGTATGTAAACCCCGTAAACTGTATGGTGTATGAGGCTACCCGCCTGGATGAGCCCTGCGAGTTAACCCTGGATATTCCCGATAACTTCACCATCGCCGGCGCACTTACTTTAAAAGGCAAGACTCTCTTTGCCGGTAATTATGATGAACTGGCCGACTCACCCTTAATAGCATCGCCTGACATTGAGCATCACTCGTTTGAAATGGAAGGCGTAAAGCATCATATCTGGCTAAACGGCAACCATACGCTGGATGCAGCAAAATTTGTGGAGAGCGTAAAGAAATATACGGCCGAACAGGCAGTTATTTTTAACCATTACCCTGAAAAAGACTATCACTACCTTATTCACATGCTTCCCAACCATTTCAGGCACGGTGTGGAGCATAGTTTCTCCACCGTAATTGCCATGGGGCCGGGAAATGAATTTCATACTACCGACAAACACAACGACTTGCTGGCCATCTGTTCGCACGAGCTTTTTCACTTCTGGAATGTGAAAAGGCTAAGGCCCGCTTCGATGGTTCCTTATGATTATACCCGCGAAAATTACAGCTCACTGGGATATGTATACGAAGGTGTTACTACTTATTATGGCGATTACATGCTGCTGCGCTCGGGCGTGCTGGACTTTACAGCGTATGCTAAAGAGTGGGCAAAAGACTTTCAGCGGCATTTTGATAACAGCGGCCGGTACAATTACTCGGTGGCTGAGTCGTCTATGGATACCTGGCTCGACGGTTATGCCCCCGGTGCGCCTGGTCGTAAAGTTTCTATTTATGTGGAAGGCATGATGGCCGCCCTTATCGCCGACGTGGAAATACGCAAAGCTACTGGCAACAAAAACAGCCTGGATACGGTGATGGGCCTGTTATACGACCGTTGCTACCGTACCGGCCACGGTTATACGGAAGAAGATTA
>DASPJH010000561.1:0-2503 GCA_035628715.1 Bacteroidia bacterium | reverse complement strand
CGGTTTGGTAACATTCAGGGGAAACAAAACCGGGAACTACCAGCTGGTGGTGGAAGATGACAGCACGGGGACAGTAAAACAGAACTTCATCATTACTAACCTGCGCACGGCCTTTACTGAAAAAAACAATCCCGAAGTAATGTACCTGGGAATTGATAACCCTGTTGAGGTGCATAGTACCGGGTTTCAGATGCAGGATTTAAAGCTGCAGCTGGACTTTGGTGAGGTAATACCTTTTAATAACAATTATTACCTGCGGTTTAACAAGGAGGGAATAGCTCACTTGAAAATACTGGCTTTTAACGAGGAAGGAAGCTACCCTGTTGCTGAAAAGGCATACATGGTTAAAAAGCTTCCCGCACCAGAAGTTAGACTCGACGGACGGGCGGGCGGCAATATTTCAAGAAAGATTTTGCATGTGCAGGAGAAACTGCTGGTGGGGTTGGGTGAGATTCCAGCCGATGCTTATAAGATAATCAGCTACGAACTGATTAAGGTAAACAGCAGGGGCAAGGAGGCAGTGACCAACCGTGGAGATGCGTTTACCCGCGACGCACGCAATTTGATAAAAAACACTTCTACCGGAGATTTACTGGTGATTGACAATATTAAAGTACAAGCCGCCGACGGCACTTTGAAAGAAGTGGCACCGGTGGTGTTTAGCGTTAAATAAAGTTTGAAAAAATTAGTATACATACTGTTGTTCCTCGCATGTCCTGCTTCGGTGTTTGCCGGGCAGCAGGGCGACAGCGCCGTGTATGTAACGCTGTCGGGTAATGTATTTGGCAATAAAACGCTGGCAGCTGGCAAATACCTTGTAAAAAGCAACCTGCGTATTGCCAAAGACGCTGTGCTTACTATTGAGGCCGGCAGTGAAATGGTATTTAACCCCGGCGCTGAAATTGTGGTTCTTGGAGGGATTAACATAAAAGGCAAACCGGGCAAGCTGGTAAACCTGTACAGCATTAATGGCGCTGAAGAGGGGATAGGCTTCACCATCACCGGTGAAAACGCCGGGGCCAGTATTGTTATTGATTATGCATCTTTTAATGGGTTAATAAGGCCCATTACTTTTGCAAATAAATGGTACCGCTCAGGTGTGTCCATTACCAACTCGCAGTTTATGAATATTACAAACAACGACGCGGGAATAGTGATACAGGACGCCGAATACCTTAAAAACACCAAAACCATCCGGTTTGATTTTACCGGTAATATTTTTGCCGATAACTACAGCACCATAAGCTTCAGCAGCTTTTCGTCCTTTAACGTTCAGTATACTTTCAGCGATAACCTGGTTTATAACAACTGGTTTTTTGATTACAAACCCCGGGTAAAATCAAACCCGGTAAACGGCCAGCTGGACGAGGATAAAACCCGGCACCTTATAATCTTCAGAGATAATGTGATAATGAATAATTATGTATTGCACGATGAAAGCGATACCCTTATTGATTATGCAGGCATAGGGCTGGAAGGCACTGCGGTTGAATTTTCAGCCGGTGAAAATTACTGGGGCAATATGGTAACCGAGGAGTTAGCAAAAAAACAAACCTTTGGTTTTAATAAGGATAAATTTAACCCTGAAATACAGGTATCGCCGTATCTTACAACTCCTCCTGACCGGGTGAAAGCCTTTGTTACCCATGCCCTGCTTGCAGGTAGCCTATATAATAATAAAACCCCGGTAACTGATTTTATCGGGAAAGAAATAACCCTGCATTTTTCAAAGCCGCTGGCCGCCAGCCAATCACCTGTTCTGACTGCCGTTTACCTGGATACATCTATTGGAAAAGTGTTGCGCCAGCCGGTAACTGATTTTACTTTTAGTTATACTAACGGAAGCCGCTCAGCAAAACTGACTGTTCCAAAAGTGGAAGGGATTGAGCATGCATTTTACCTGGAAATAAGCGCACTTACCGATGAAGAGGGTTTTGAGCTTCCACGGTATAGTTTCGGCAACTTTTATATGCATACCATTTACGGGCAGTATAAAAATAACCTGAAGATTAACCTGGAGCTTTTTTATGCTAATGCAGCCCTGTGGAAACAGCTGCCGGATAAAGAAAATATAGAAACGGTTGACCCTCAATATAAAAAGCTGGCTCAAAAGAAATACACCTGGGAGTTGGGCGCTATGATGGGAGTTACCAATTATTTCGGGGATTTAAGCTCCAATGATTTTAACCGTGACGAAATAAATTATGCCTATGGTTTAAGGGCCAGGTATAACTTTCATAAAAGATACTCTTTGCGGGGTATGCTCACATTTGCCCACTTGAGCGGAAGTGACCGGCATGCCGATGAGCCATACCGCCGCAACCGCAGCCTGGCTTTCCGGTCGGCCATTTATGACCTCACCGTGGCTTTTGAATACCACCTTAATTACTACCAGTTTACCGAAAAAAACCGGTTTGTGCCCAGCATAAGTGCCGGTTTGTCGGTATTCCGGTTCAATCCGCGGGCAAATTATAACGGCACTTGGTACGATTTACAGCCCATA
>DASPJH010000560.1:0-5289 GCA_035628715.1 Bacteroidia bacterium | reverse complement strand
AAACACCGGGCCGATACTTCCACGTCGGCAATGGCGTTGTGGGCAGCGTCAAAACCTTTTTCAAACAGCTTGTGGTGCAGTTCTTCCAGTTTGGGATACTTAAAACCTCCCCCCTTTCCGCCGGGCAAAGCGCAGTAATCTATGGAGCCGATTACCGTATCGGCTACTTTCTTTTCGGTAAGTTTCTGTAAACCGGTCTTACGTAAAAATTCCGCACCTAACACATTGATATCGAACTCGATATTATGGCCAACAAGATATGTGCAACGCTCTACCGCGGCTTCAAAATCGCGCAGTACGTCCTCTAAGGGGATACCGTCTTTAGTGGCTTTATCTGTAGAGATACCGTGGATTTTATACGCCTCGTAGGGCACATCAAACCCATCGGGAATTACTAAGTGACTCTTAGCCTCCACCAGGTACCCTTTTTCGTCGTGCAGCTGCCAGGCTACCTGTATAGCGCGCGGCCAGTTGTCAACATTGGTCATCGGGGCGTTTTTATCCCTGGGCAGGCCAGTGGTTTCGGTATCGAATATGAGGAACATGGAGGAACAGTTTCTGGTTTAAAGTTTACAGTCTTCAGTTAGCCCGGTATAAAGTATGGAAGTATAAAGTATAATGTACTGACGCGTTGCAGTTATACTTTCGACTTTATACCTATATACTTTTTCGGTAGAAAGTACAGAAGTATAAGGTATAAAGTAAGCTACAATGCTTTTTACTTTCGACTTTATACTTTAATACTTTATACCGCCAATCTCACTTAATACAGCGTCAACAAAATTAATTTCCGGCGTTCATAAAATTTTCCTTGTTGAAAAATCGCATATTTGCCCGCGCAGCCTATGAAGAAGATATGGAAATATTTACAAAGTTACTTTAAAGAGGAAGTAAAGCCGGCATATTTTATCACCATTTTGTTGATGGTGGCTGCATTGGTGTACCTGGAGTATACCTACGATATGGAAAAGACCTACGTGACCGTCCATTTCTGGAACACACCCGTTCATTTTGCGGCGAGCTTTATCCAGTATTCTATACCTTTTTTGGGCAGTTATATCCTGTATATTATATTTTATAAGCGGTGGGATGTGGCTAAAAACCCGGCCTTTTGGGGAACGCTGGTGGTTGCATTGGCCATTTTTGCTTTCCGAAGCTCGTGGTTTGATTACCGGCACTGGGTGCAAAAGCTGAGCGACCCTGAAAGCTATTATTACAATATGCGCTGCACCAACCAGATTGCACAGGGAATGCTGATTTTTACGCCCTGCACGCTGTTTTGGCTGTTTTTTAACCGGAAGTTAATGCCGCTGTACGGTTTTAAAATACGTGGGGTGGATTTACAGCCTTACCTTATTATGCTCCTGGGTATGGTACCGCTGGTGGCATGGGCATCTTTCCAGGGTGACTTTTTGCGAACCTACCCCATGTACGGTAAGATAATTCCCGAAGGATTTACAACGATGAAATCTTCCCTTAAAATCATCTTTTTTGAACTGTGCTACGGTTTCGATTTTGTAATGACGGAATTCTTTTTCCGTGGATTTTTGATACTGGCCTTTGCCCGCTTTGTTGGCCGCGGCTGCATTATGCCCATGGTAGCTTTTTATGTGGTAATACATTTTGGCAAACCGCTGGGCGAAACGATTTCCTCGTTTTTTGGCGGACTGATATTGGGTGTTATTGCCTATGAAACCCGCAGCATCATCGGCGGTATTATAGCCCACTTAGGCGTAGCCTGGATGATGGAAACGGGTGGAACGTTTGGGCGAGGGCTGGATTTGGCGAAATAATGTGCTAATGAGGCAATGTGCTGATGTGCTAATGAAGTGAAAAGCTATAACTTTCCAAGTTATACAATAAATTAGTTTTTGTTATTGTTCTCTTTTAAATGAGATTATTTTCGGCGATAATACTGCTTACAATACTGGTGGGTTGTGATCCTAAACAACCTATACCAGGCAAAGGAAATAAAAATGATTCTCCACAGGCTCTCAAAGATTCCGGTTTTAAAGCAAACTTTAAAGACTCAATGGAGGACCCTTTCATCAATCACATTGAGGACACTTTACAGCATCTTACAAAAAGAAAGACTTTTAGTATAAATCATCCTGACAATTTCTATAAAATAAAGGGCTTTACTGTAGATAGCAATGTATTTTGTGTAATTATTACAACCGCATATTTTTATGTTTACAAATACTCTTCGGAAAAGTTCACCAGGATCTATCACGAAGAGTACGGAGCTCTTACATTTTACTCATCAGCAAATATTAAACTCCAGGATTTAAACTGGGATGGCTATGTTGATATTAACATCAGGGATAACGATCAAATGCCTATACATTCAACCGTTTTATTGTATCTTTCTCAAACTAAAACCTACAAAAGAACGCCTTATTTTGACCTAACCAATTTATCCATCGATGATAAAAACCACCTGATAAGGTCACATAATCAAAGGGGCGCCTGCTGGCCGGCACATAAAACCTTATACCGGCACACTGCTGATAGCATTGAATTGTATAAACGGGTTGTATGCGACCCTAAATGCTATAAAGGCGATGATATAGTAATAACAATGTATGAAAATAAAAACGGCGTTATTAGGGAAGATTCTATAGTCGGCAACCCTGAGAAAATATGGAGTTTGTATAATGCAATGCTTTGGGATTTAAAATGAATTAACCTGCCCGTCCCAAACATTCACAATTCTTTGTCGCACTTCGAGTCCCGCCTCAGGCGCCGCAGTGTGACAAAGAATTGTTAACCATGATGGGATTGGCTCCGTACCTTTAATTATTGTAAATACTGTAAAATTAATTCTGTAAATTATTTAATCCTGGAATTCTGATTCAGACAATATTTTTAATGTTCCAACACCGTTATTATTTCGTCGAAAATTTTATTAATCGTAAATTATTAGCCCGGAATTTGTATACTTGGTAGCATGAAAAAATTATACCTTATTGCATTAGTGGCAGTGATGGTCCTGCCAGTTGCACAAACCCAGGCACAGTTTACCTTTAGCGTATCTCCCGGCTTCCAGATGAACGGCGCTAATTTCGGCTACCGCTTTAACAAATTTGTACCATTTGTAGGGCTCCAGGTGCTTAATGTGGGCACCAGTATTACAAATAAAGGAATGGAGTACGACCCCGTTGCTGATGATATCGTATCGTACACCGATGAGTTTAAATTTTCAGGTACGGCTTTTATGCCATTTGTAGGGGCCAGGTATTTTTTTAAGCAATCGGGTAAGTTAAATGCGTATGGATCACTGATGTTGTCTAAAATTTTCCTGAGGGGAAAAATCGAGGACAGCACCGACCCTAATGCCAACAGGGACGTGGAAGACTTTATTAAAAACACCAGTGTTTGGGGCGGCCAGCTGGGTTTTGGTGTTGAGTACTTTTTTGATGACAACTTTAGCCTGGGTGGCGAGTTTGGATTTATGATGCTGCATGCACGCAATACCACAGAGGAGGTGCGCCCGGTTAGCAATCCCAATGTTCCGCCTCCTGATGCAACCTTTACTACCGATACCCGGATAAACCTTCGCCCCACATATACTAAGTTTTCACTGAATTTTTATTTTAATTAAGCTAATGCTTATATTTATAACTGCCCGCCTACAGGCGGGCAGTTCGTTTTTATTAATAATTATGAGCTTACCCATTTTTATTATATACTTTATTACTCTTGGCTGTAATAATTATGTACAGGAGCTGGTAAAACATCCGGAAGGCTATAATTCCAAATTATCTGATCTTATCATCCGCCACGATGAATGCACCGACTGCCAGGATATAGTGGTGGACAGCGGCGAGGTGTTTGTACCTGAAAATATAAAAACAAATTTCAGGGGTAAGAAACTACTGGGAGGTTATACCAGTAAATTAAATACACATGATATGCGGCTGGAAAACGACAGTATATTTAATGAATTGTTCGGTATTACACCCAATCAGCAGTTTGAAAACCGCTACCGTGTGCAGGGCGAAGTAATTGGGCTGAAAGACAGCTGCGAGCTTATTTTCAGGATTTACCGGTATGAAAAATTGTAATTACTGACCGGTGCAGTTATTGGCAACAGGTGGGCATCTGGCTTAGCGTAGTCACTTCGTTATGGGTTAGCATTTTATCAAATAGAATTACATCGTCCAGCCTGCCGGTATAATCCAGGCCAAGAAATAAATCGCCAGTATCTTTTACGTCAGCCCCTCCCCTGCAACTTGCATTTCCATATATTGCCCACTGCATTATTCCGTCACGATAAATCCTGATTTCGTTTCCAAACGTACCTGTTGGCGTAAATGTAGCTGCTAAATGATGCCATGTGCCCGTACGGACAACCAGCTCAGGCTCACACCCTCCACCGGTAATACTATTATCCCATGCTGAATTGTGGCGACCGAAAACTGCTTTCCTGCAATTATACAGCCCAACCGACCATTGTCCTCTTCTGTCCGGGCACGCTCGCCCGCTATCCCGGCCCACCAAAACTTCAAATTTTTTGATGTCTCTTGAAGTATCCAGCGGCTGGTACCATAATGATACAGAGAACTCTGTCAGGCCGTTTAGAAAGGCTGTATTTGCAGTGGTAAAAAACTGATCCTGCCCGGCTGAATTATTAAATTCAAAAGCACAATTGGGATTACCGGTTCTGTCTGCCGCAGCAACAACCCCGTTGGTATTGGAAAGGTGGTGGTTTTTACCTGAAAAATCGTTGATGCTTCCGTTGGTAAAAGGATAAAATGCAATTACACTTGCCTGCAGGTTTTGGGGAACACACGGAATACGAGCGCCAGTGGCTGGCGGATCGGGCTTTTTACAGGATGATACAATTAATGAAACTGAAAGCACCAGGCAGATGCATAGTTTAGTTTTCATACATTAAGTTTGGCCTATCTACAGCAATAAACGTGCTGTATTTCAGTTTGGTCGGAAGCCTGCTACTTCAGCGGATACAGAAAATCATCTACTCATACGTAATCCGGTACACCGCGTTGGCATAATCATCAGACACCAGCAGCGAACCGTCTTTTAATTGCAATACATCCACCGGGCGGCCCCAGGCTTTGCCGTTTTTATACCAGCCTTCGGCAAATACTTCGTAGCTGGTGGCTGTATTGCCGTTCAGCTTTACCAGCATAATACGGTAGCCAATAGGTGTGCTGCGGTTCCACGAGCCATGCTCGGCTATAAAAATCTGATTTTTATATTCTGAAGGAAACATGCTGCCGGTATAAAACTTCATACCCAAAGCAGCCGTATGGGGAGCAAGTG
>DASPJH010000559.1:0-3531 GCA_035628715.1 Bacteroidia bacterium | reverse complement strand
ACGAGTTTGAGCAGCAGATGAACATGGCTATTAGCGAGGCTACGGCTTCGTTTGGTGATGGCTCGGTGTTTATTGAAAAGTTTGTTGGCTCCCCTAAACATATTGAAATACAGCTGCTGGGCGACCAGCACGGCAATACCGTATACTTGTTCGAGCGCGAATGCAGCATACAGCGCCGTCACCAGAAGCTGGTGGAAGAAGCCCCCAGCAGTTGCCTTACTCCGGAAGTCCGCCGTGCAATGGGCGAGGCCGCCGTTAACGTTGCCAAAGCCTGTAATTATTACAGCGCCGGGACAGTGGAGTTCCTGGTGGACGACCAGCTGAACTTTTACTTCCTGGAGATGAATACCCGCCTGCAGGTGGAGCACCCGGTTACCGAGATGATCACCGGCCTTGATCTTGTGAAAGAACAGATTAAAGTTGCGATGGGCGAAAAGCTCTCCTTTACCCAGGACGATCTTGAAATAAAGGGCCATGCCATTGAGCTACGCGTTTGCGCCGAGGACCCTGCCAATAATTTTCTGCCCGACATTGGCCGCCTGGAACGCTATAAGCTGCCCGAAGGCGTTGGCGTTCGCGTGGATAACAGCTATGAGGAAGGCATGGAGATACCTATTTATTACGATCCCATGATTGCCAAGCTGGTAACCTACGGCCAAACCCGCCAGGAAGCCATTAACCGTATGGTGCGTGCCATCCGCGATTATGAAATCAGCGGTATTGAAACCACCCTGCCCTTTGGCACCTTTGCTATGCAGCATCCTGCCTTTATTGAGGGTAATTTTGATACCCACTTTATTGCCAACTACTTTACCCCTGACAAATTGAACGGCGAAAGTGAAGGCGCCGATAAGGTAGCTGCTTTAGCTGCTTACCTGTACAGCCAGACAGCCTCCAGCACTTCTGAAACTGTTGAAGCCGCCCAGGCCGCCACCAGCAACTGGCGCGCTAACAGGCGGGTGGTCAGGTAACCACTTTTTAAAAGTTGATGTTACTACTGCCGCAACAACTTTCGCCAGTTTGGCTGTTAGCTTTTCACTTTTAGCCCTTAGTTTTTAGCCAACAGCGAATGACTAAAAGCGAATGGCTGAAAACATTGTTACGACTGTTACGGTGTTACGCCCCTCCAAACGGTTCAGCCGGGCAGGCAGTTTATAAACTTTTTTCGGTTCCATGCTGAGTAATTGGAAAAACCTCAAAATGTTTCCAAAAAAAAAACAGAATTTATTTGAGAGCTGAAATTGCTATTCTATTATGCCTACCGGCTGCAGTTGGTAATAAGTGAGGACTTTACACCGCAATGTTCTTTGCAAGAAATTAGTTAACAGGTGTTTCGGTCGTTAGGGCAGTACCCTGCTTGCCATAGGTTTTCTCAAAGTACGCGCAAAAGCCTTTCATAGGGCAAATTTCACACTTGGGGCGGCGGGCCACGCAAACATACCTGCCATGTAAAATAAGCCAGTGGTGGGCACGGGAGATGTATTCTTCAGGAATATATTTCACCAGTTGTTTCTCAGTTTCCAGCGGGGTTTTGGCATTTTTGGTCAGTCCCAGCCGGGCAGCCACCCTAAAAACGTGCGTATCTACTGCCATAGTGGGCTGGTTGTAAATTACGCTGGCTATAACATTGGCTGTTTTGCGGCCCACACCGGGCATTTTTTGTAGCTCGTCTACACTGGAGGGTACCTGGCCTTTAAAATCTTCAGCCAGCATTTTGGCCATGCCTATCAGGTGTTTGGTTTTGTTGTTGGGATAACTGACGGATTTGATATAGGGAAACACCTCGTCAAACGAGGCTGCAGCCAGTGCATTTTCATTGGGAAACGCTTTGAATAAGACTGGCGTTACCTGGTTTACCCGCTTATCAGTGCATTGCGCTGAAAGGATAACCGCTACCAGCAACTGGTACGCATTTTCGTAATGCAGCTCTGTTTCTGCCTGCGGGTGATGCTCGAGTTCATACTCAAGGAAGCGTTTAAAACGTTCTTTGCGTTGCACACGGCGAATCTAAGGAAATTAGCTGTAGTTGACGAAGGCGGAAAAAAACAGAAAAGTATAAAGTATTTCAGTATACGGTATAAAGTGTTTGTACCAACAGTACTATATACTATGTACCAGAATACCTTATACTGTTTTACTCCGCATGGTGCTCTGACGAATAAAAACTGGCCGAATAATCCATCACCATATTAATAGTGGTAGGATGTGGCTCATGCGTTTCTTCATCCAGTTTTGCCATTGTTTCCTTCAGCCTGCGGTATTCGGCAAGCAGCAGGGGGTTCAATGTCAATTCTTCCTTTAAAGCACCGGCCTTTGCAGGCTCCATTTCGTTGTACAGGTAGAGAAGTAAATCTTCAGTTGTAAAGTTAGAGTTCATAGGCGTACACCTTTTATCTAAAACTCTAACGAAAGTATTGCAAAAATATTTTACTGCAAACTGATTTCTTTTTCAATCATCATTTTGCGCAGGTTATTAAGCGCATATCTCATGCGCCCAAGTGCAGTGTTTATGCTCACTTTGGTAACATCGGCAATTTCTTTAAAACTTAAATCGCCGTAGTGGCGCAATACCAACACCTGTTTTTGCTCTTCAGGCAACTGGTTAATCAGTACCCTCAGTTGTTTTTCGGTTTGTTTGCGGATAATTTGCTCTTCGCGGTTTTCCTCGGTAAGCTCAATGTACTTAAAAATGTCTTCCCCGTCACCGTCGGTAATGGTTGGAGTGCGCTTGGCCTTACGGAAATAATCGATGGCAAGGTTGCGGGCAATACGAACTGCCCAGGGAAGAAATTTGCCCTCTTCGCTGTACTTCTCGTTTTTCAGCATGTGGATTACCTTAATAAAGGTTTCCTGGAAGAGGTCTTCGGCAATGTAACGGTCGTTTACAATCAGGTAGATTGTGGTAAAGATTTTGCGCTTGTGCCTTTTAATAAGCATTTCAAGGCAGGCTTCATTACCGGCTACATAATTGTGCACTAACTCCTGGTCACTGATTTGTTGAAACTTCATAAAAACCTCCTATAAGTGAGATGTAGTTAAAAATTATAGCCCTTGGCTAAAACAAAGTAGAGGTTTTTTTCTATAGGCGATCCTTGGTAAAAATATTATTAGTTTGATTTGGTTTTGTAAATTTACAAAAAAAGTTGAAACAAAAAACAAGTATTTAAAAAATTTTATCGAAAAAATTTCTCCCATTGCAACCTTATTACATGGTTTGCATCACGAATAAGCTTGTTGGTTACAGGAACTAAAGGAAAAGTATAATAAACAGGGGATTACATTTTGCAGCGACGGATTCCCGAACAAGCCGGGAATGACGAATGGCTCAATAAAACATCCCAATAACAGCAGCCGTAAGCAGGCAGGCAATGGTGCCGCCAAGCAGGGCGCGAAGACCCAATTGCGACAACAGTGGCCGCCGTTCAGGGGCCAGGGCACCAATACCGCCGATTTGTATGCCTATGGACGCGAAATTGGAGAAACCGCAAAGGGCGTAGGTGGTGATTACAATGCTTTTGGTATCGGTTATTA
>DASPJH010000558.1:0-2601 GCA_035628715.1 Bacteroidia bacterium | reverse complement strand
GTAATCGTTAAACGCGCGGAAATGGTCAATGCGCACCAGGTCAAACAGTTCGAGGTTCTTCTTCAGGCGGTCAATCCACCAGCTGTAGCCCTGCTGTTTCAGCACATCCCAGCGGAAGGTGGGCATGCCCCAAAGCTGGCCGGTTTCGCTGAAATAATCGGGCGGTACGCCAGCCACCCCGCTGATGTTGCGTTCTTCATCCAACGAGAAGATGTCGGGGTGCGCCCACACGTCGGCAGAGTCGTAGCTCATATAGATGGGCATATCACCAAACAGGCGGATGCCCAGGCGGCTGCAATAGGTTTTTAGCTCGTGCCATTGCTTGCTGAAAATGAACTGAAGCCATTTCACCCGTTCCAGCTCGCCGGTTTTGGCAGCAGAGATTTCATTAAGGGCTTTTGCTTCGCGCTTGTTAAACTCTGCCGGCCATTGGTACCAGTGCTTACCGCCCTGCTGCCTGCGGATTACCACAAACAGGGCAAAGTCGTCAAGCCAATATGCTTCCCGCTCGCAGAACTGTAAGAACTCCTTCTCCAGTTTTTTGAAGGAGCCGCCTTTGAAACGGCTGTAAGCCATTTCAAACAGTTCGTTCTTGTGGTTCCTGGCTTCACCGTAGGCGGCTTTATTCCAGGCAGGCATTATGTGTTTCTGGATGCCGGTTTTGTCCAGCAAACCCATGTCCACCAGCCAGCCGGGACTAACCAGTAAGGGATTGCCCGCCATACTTGAAATAGAGCTGTAGGGCGAGTGCCCTGCTTCTTCAGAGGTAGGGTTAAGGGGCAGCAATTGCCAGTATTTCTGGCAGCTGCGGCCCAAAAAGTTGGCAAACTCGCGGGCCTCAAAACCTAAATCCCCCACCCCAAAGGCCGACGGTAGAGAGGTAATATGCAGCAATACCCCTGCGCTGCGCTTGTTTTCAGGATATTCAGCTTTTAACAGGGTAAAGGGTAATTCTTTAAATACAGCTGAAACAGGCACCTCCTCTCCTTTGGCGGTTGAGCCGGTAAGAACATCGGTCCATAATTCCGGCGCTTCACCGGGCATTATAATCCGGGTATCCTGCCAATCAAAGGCCATCCAGCCTGACACTGTAGTGGTAAGCTCAGCCAGGTGCAGGGAAACGGCCGTTACATACCACTGCATCTGGTCACGCAGGGCAAAGGCAATTACATGATCTTTATACTTTCCTTTAATTTCCAGCGGGTAGTAAAAACCGTTGCCGAATATTTGCGGATTATTCTTTCTTTCCTGCAGCAATGTATGCAGCAGCCACAGCTTTATGCGGCCATCGTAGCGGTGCTCCCATAAATGGGGAATTAACTTCCCGTTATTACGTTCCAGTATTTCCTGCAAATATTTTTCCCTGAGGGCATAATCCACCGGGCGGCGGTTATCCGGGTCTACCAGGCTTAAATCCCATAGTTCCGTGCCCTGGTATATATCCGGCACACCGGGGCAGGTAAGCTTCAGCACCAGTTGGGCTAATGAATTGATAATGCCAAAGCCGGACACTTTTTCGTGAAACCGTAAAAAATCTCCTAAAAACTCGTGCTTTTTATCGGTTATTTTCAGGATAAAACGCCGGGTATTGTCCTCATACTCCTTATTGGGTTCTGTCCAGTCGCTGTGGGTTTTGGCTTCGCGCAGGGCTTTTTCAATATATTTTTCCAGGCGGATGAAAAACTCCACTCCGCTTTCGCCCGGCATCGGATAAGCCCCCGTTATTACCTGGTAAATAAGGTACTCATCGTTATTGTCGGGTATCCCGTTTTTCTTTAACCCGGTATTGAGTTTCTGCCATTTTTCCACGTGGTCAAACCACTCATCGGTAATGTCGGTAAGCACGTTAAGGCGGGCCCGCACACCCTCTCCCCGTTTGGTATCGTGGGTAGAGGTGGAGTTCATGGTAAGCGGCCAGGTTTGCTGCCGGGCCTGCATTTTTTTATGGAATAATTCCGGGTAAATACCAAATGCTTCCGGCGAATCGCCCACCTCGTTATGGTCAATAAACCGGTTGTAGGTATACATCAGCGTGTCTTCCATCCCTTTGGCCATCAGCGGGCCGGTAAACTGCATCAGGCGCAGGTAAAAATGGGCCGCTTTGCGGTTATACTCCTCCTTGCCGTCCTGGGGTTTTTTCAGCAGGGCATGCTCAATTAAGTCGGTGGCCTTTCCCAGTTCCGGCCGGGTGGTTCGTACCCTGCTGATTATCTCCTGTATGGCAACGCTTTCGGCTTTATTAAGCGGGAAAATATTGCTGTAATAACAGTATACCGGGCATTGCACAAGAAACTCGGCAATAGCGGCTTTTATTTCCGTTTGCTCTACTGAAAAAACCGAATCTGATATATTTAATTCAATAAATAGCCGGTACAGGTTTTCCAGTTCGCCGCCCATATAACGGTTAAGAATAAAAGCCTTTTTTTCGTGCAGCTCGTTTTTAACCTCGGCCTTTTCCCCGGCCAGTTTGGCATAGTAACGGGAGAACTTCTTCTCGTTCTTTTTATTGGTGAAGAGATTGTTTACAAACCCTAAATAATCGTACCCGGTAGAGCCCTGTATTGGCCAGTATGAGGGCAGGTTTTCGTTCAGCTGGAGTAT
>DASPJH010000557.1:0-2761 GCA_035628715.1 Bacteroidia bacterium | reverse complement strand
ATCCGTCGGGCAGCGGGCCCAATAACTACACCTCGTTTTCTGACGCCGTAAATGACCTTATTAACCAAGGTGTTAACGGGCCAGTGCTTTTCCAGGTATCTGCCGGAATTTACAACGGGCCAATAGAAATACCTTTCATTTCAGGTACCAACTCTGTTAATACCGTCACCTTTGACGGCGGACACGGTAATGCCGTAAGCAGGGTTATTGAGCACGGCGCCTCGGGCCAGTGGGACGAAGATGTATTAAGGCTGGTCAATTCACAGTGGATGCGTTTTAAAAATCTCACCTTCAGGACTACAGCCAAGTCTTTCGGTGTTGCCGTTCACCTGCTTAACGATTGCAGCAACACCGAATTTGTAAACTGTACTATTGAAGCTCCTGTAAGCACCAACTGGTACCATAGGGCATTTGTGGCCAACTCAACAACGGCCAGTAATAATGGAACCTGTGATTGGGGTTCTTTCCAGACAAATATCCTTATAGACTCTTCAACCATTATTGGAGGGTATTACGGTATACTTGCCCTTACCGGCGGCGGCGATTTTTTTGTGAGCAACTCATCCCTCCTGGATTGTTACTCTTACGGTATAGCCGTAGGCTATAACAACTATTTCATCCGCAACAATTACATCCGCATGGATGAAAACAGTACGGGCAACGAAGCCATCCGCTACTGTAACGGTTCGCCAACTTTCGAGGTATCGGGCAACGTTATCGAAAATGCAGGTTATGCGGGCTTTATATCCTACAGCGGTTCTACCCAGGGCCGTGGTAAGATATTCAACAATTACATCCGTATGAATATCAACACCGGCCAGTCTTTAGGTATTGCCCTGCAAACCACTGCCGAAAACAATATTGATATCTGGAACAACACCATTACCATAGAAGCATCTGACAACCCTACATCCGCTGGTATCTACGTGGCATCGGGCCTTATCGGGGAAGATATACAGAACAACAATATTCTTATCCTTTCCCCAAAATCGCAGGCCCAGGCAGTTAATTCATCTTCAGGTTCAGTAACCACCATGGATTACAACAACTATTACCGGGTAAATAAGCTGCCATCAGTGTTATTAACCGTTAATGGAATCTCTTACCTTGAGTCTGACTACAAAACATCCACCGGTTATAACCAGAACTCATCTATTGATAACCCCCAGATTTCATCACTAAGCATGCCGGTGCCCGGAAATATATGCCTGCTGGGTACCCCTTTATCTGGTATAAACACTGATATTACAGGCGCTGGCCGTGGTAACCCTCCCACCATCGGGGCTTACGAGCGAAGGGCGGGTGTTAACCTGGATGCTGAGCTGGCCGCCTTTACCAAACCGGTATTCCCAGTGGCCTCCGGCAATAACGATGTAGAGGTTGTAGTAAAAAATAAAGGCTTACAAGCTATCACCTCGCTCGACATACATGTTGAATTAGGCTCGGTAACAAAAACTATAAACTGGACGGGCACACTTAATCCCTGTTCCGAAATGACGATATTATTTACAGGTTCCAACCAGTTAAGCATCGGGCCCGGCGCTAACCAGTTAAGAGCCTGGGTGGCCAACCCTAACGGCTCAGCCGACCTGAATACCTCGAACGACGAATTATCTGTCAATATATGCCTGCCTTTTTCAGCCGGCACATACACTATTGATCCATCAGGCTCAGGCCCTGCTAACTTTACCAGTTTCAGTGAAGCTGCCGAAGCGCTTAACTGCGGTGGTGTAGCAGGAGCAGTTGTGTTTAATATTGCTGCCACCACATTTAACAACGATGAGTTTAAGCTGGTGTTTGTAAAAGGTGCATCAGCTACCAACACCATTACGCTTAACGGTGCCGGGGCAGACAGCACTGTAGTAACGCACCCCAACACACCTTCCAGTGCTGTAATATCGCTTACCGGAACACCCTATGTTACTATTCAGAACATGACTATAAGCGCTATTCCCGATTATGAAAGGGCGCTTATCCAGCTGGCATCCGGCTCAGATTATGTTACTATCCGCAACAACAGCCTGGAATACACTTCATACAATACCGCCGCATGTTTTGGTATAATATACGGCGCTGTGTCTACCAATCCATCGGGCAACGAGGCTAATTATACCCTGATAGAAGACAACACATTCAGCAATACCGGTTACGCAGCAATATGGGCTACCAGCTCAGGTTATACATCTAAAAATACCGGCCTGGTTATCCGTAACAATACCATCAGCAATAACTGGAACGCAGGTATAAGAATCTCTTATACCGATAACATGATTATTGAAAAAAACCGGATAACAATGAGTGGCCACCAATGGAACTACGCACTGATGGTAGAGGCGACCAACAATAATAAAATACGCGATAACTATATTAGAAATGGCGGCTATGCGGGTATTTATTTTTACAGCTCTAACAGCGACCTGATAAATAACATTGTAACAGACCCGGCAAATAACCAATGGGGCAGCGGTATACAGGTTGTTGCTGCTAACAACTCGAAAATTTACCACAATACTGTTTTTTTCAACCACCAGTCGTTCACTTTTGACAGCAGGGCTGTTTTAAATGTTCAGAATACTATTGGCGTAGATGTAAGGAATAACATCTTTATATACAAAGGACAAACAGCCAATGGCGCTGTAATTTACAAAGACCCCTGGAGCAATTTTTCAAATCTTGATCACAACATTTACCACGCGGATATTGGAAATGTTTATACGGAGGATTTCGGGACGTACTATAAAACGCTGGATGATTTTAAATC
>DASPJH010000556.1:0-4754 GCA_035628715.1 Bacteroidia bacterium | reverse complement strand
CCTTTTATTTGCAAAGCCTACCAGATACCCTATGTGAATATAGCTACTAAGGTAATGCTGGGTGCAAACAAGCTGAAAGACTTTACCTTTGAAGAAAAGCTGGAAGGCTGGGCTATTAAGCAACCAGTGTTCTCGTTTGAAAAATTCCCCAATGTAAACAAGGAGCTTGGGCCAGAAATGAAATCAACCGGCGAAGCCATACTGTTTATTAAGGATTTGAACGACCCTGTGTTCCGCCAGTTCTATAAAGAAAAATCAATGTTCCTAAGTAAGTAATACACGATGTTCAAGTTTCTTTTATACCTAGTCCTTTTTTATTTTGTCATCCGCTTTTTGCGCGGACTGTTTCAAACTAATATCACTATAAAAAACTACCATTACGGCAAAAAGTCCGACGATAAAGAAGGAAACATAAAAATTGTGGGCGGAGCCGGTAAGAAAAAGGGCGGCAACAAAACAGACAACTTAGGCGAGTATGTAGATTACGAAGATGTGAAGTGATTCACCTCTGATAATATTTAAACGGCCTGCAGGTAACCTGCAGGCCGTTTTATTTTTCCTGCGAATATGGCACTAACGACTAAACGAAGCAGATGATTAACTCCGAAAACAAAAAAAGCGGCCTAGGCCGCTTTACTTTATACTTATACAAATGTACTTTTTACAAAACTCCTACCAGTCATCCTCGTCAATTTCAACAGGCTCACGCATAGCCTTTGCAAGGTCTTTCATTACACCTTTTACGGCAAAATCAGCAGCGCGCAGGTAACGGTCGTAGGTTACAACGTTTCGTTCCGATTTCATATAAAACTCCATATACACGTAGTTTATATCCTTTTTATTCGAAGTTTCGGGCAACAGGTGTACAAAGTTAGTAGCGGTAAACTTGTACTTGCCGTCTTTAAAGCGCATGGTCAGTACAAATTCCACTTCACCATACTCATCGCTTGAGTACTTATTATAACGTACCCTTAGCGGCATGGTCAGTTTCACCTTAAACTTTTCATACTCCTGGTCTTCAATATAAATTTTAGCAAGGTTTTTTTGCTTTTCGCCTTTAAACCACCGTTCGTTTATAAACCTTTTGGCACGCAGGTATAACGAGTCGTAATACGATTCTTCCTGGATAAAAACGCTGTCATAGGTTATCATTTCAGCAATGGTATCTACAGGCATTTTAATGCGCACATAAGGCTTCCGCTGTTGTTTTTTAGGCTCTTCTTCCTCGCTGGTGCTGCCTTCACTAAAATCACCATAATCTCCCAAGTCAATATTTTCATCATAATAATCGTATGCTGAATCAGATTCTGTAGTGGGAGTATCTGTTTCGTATTGCGCAGCCGCCCTGTTAGTAAGGCTTAGGAGTGCAATAATTAAAACGGTGACTTTTGATAAAGTGCTTAGTACTTGTGTCTTCAATGGTATTGGCTGTTTTAAGAGTTTTCTTAAACTCGGCAAATGTAAGTTTTTCACAAATTAAATATCTTTAAATTTAACGCTCCGGTAAAATTTTTACATAAGCAAATTTCACATTCACGGTTTTTTGCCCATCTTTGGGGCATATCCCATGAAAAGAACTGTTTTTTTAGTATTGGTAACGTTATTTGCATTTACTTATTGTAATTCGCCTGCGCCAAAAAAAATCAAAAACCAAGCCATGATAATAAATGATCCGCACTCCTATTCAAAACCGGGCGATGTAGCCGTTAAACACCTGCATTTGAACCTGGTAGCTGATTTTGCCACCAAAACACTGGAAGGATATGCCGAACTGCAGCTTATTAATTACGCCCAGGCGCAGGAGTTATGGCTTGACAGTAAAGATCTTACTATAAAAAAAATTACACTTGACGACGGGAGTGAAGCGAAGTATGAATTGGGCAATAATGACTCCATTTTAGGACAGAGCATCCGGATAGATATTAAACCCACTACCCAAAAAGTTAAGGTAGAATACCGCACCAGCCCTCATGCAGAGGCTTTGCAGTGGTTAGAGCCGCAGCAAACCGCCGGTAAAAAACATCCTTTTTTGTTCAGCCAGTCGCAGGCTATCCTGGCTCGTACCTGGATACCTTTACAGGATGCGCCCGCTGTTAAATTTACATACAGTGCCACTATTAAAACCGACCCCAGGCTGATGGTGCTGATGAGCGCTGAAAATGGCACAAAGCTTAATGCCGACGGAGTGTACAACTTTAATATGCCGCAGCCTATACCGGCTTACCTGATGGCTATTACCATTGGTAATTTTGAATACCGTAACCTGGGCAAGGATTGCGGTGTATATGCCGAACCTGAAATGATTGAAAAGAGTGCGTGGGAATTTGCTGACCTTGAAAAGATGATCCACAGCGCAGAGGAGCTGTATGGCCCTTATGCCTGGGGAAAATACGACGTGATAGTATTGCCGCCCAGCTTCCCGTTTGGAGGTATGGAAAACCCAAGGCTTACTTTTGCAACGCCTACTATTATTGCCGGTGACCGCTCGCTGGTATCACTGGTAGCGCATGAGCTGGCCCATAGCTGGAGCGGCAACCTGGTAACCAATGCAACATGGAATGATTTCTGGCTGAATGAAGGTTTCACTGTGTACTTTGAGCGCCGAATTATGCAGAAAATATATGGCCGTGAGCTAAGCGAAATGATGGCTGCCCTTGCTTTGGGTGAACTGAAAAACACCATTGCTGAATTTGGCGCTGAGCACCCGGATACCCGCCTGAAACTTAGCCTGGAAGGCCGTAACCCTGATGACGGAGTAAGCGATATTGCCTACGAAAAGGGCTACTTCTTCCTTAGGACTGTTGAAGAAGCGGTAGGTATGGAAAAATGGGACACGTTTGTAAAAAAATACTTTGACACTTTTGCCTTTAAAACCATGAACACCGAAGACTTTTTGGTGTATCTGGATACCGAGCTGCTGAAAGGCGATATGACCCTGCGTGATAAAATACAGGTGGATAAATGGGTATACCAGCCGGGGCTGCCTGCCAACTGCCCTCAGCCAAAATCTGGTGAGTTTGATAAGGTGATGAAGCAGGTGGAAGCATTTAAAAATGGCAAGAAAGCTGCCCAATTAGACACCAATGGCTGGATGACCCAGCATTGGCAATACTTTTTACGCAATCTTCCAAAACCGCTTACTACAGCGCAAATGGCCGATCTGGACGCGGCATTTAAGTTTACCAATACCGGCAACAGTGAAATTGCCTGCGACTGGTTCCAGCTGGCTATTGATGCCAATTACCAGCCAGCGTACCCCAAAATGGAGGAATTCTTAATAGCTGTTGGCCGCCGCAAATTCCTTAAGCCTTTATATGGCAAACTGGTTAAAACTCCCGAAGGCAAGGAGTGGGCTAAAAAGGTATATGCAAAAGCCCGCCCGGGTTACCATGCGGTTTCTATCAATACCATTGACGAAATGCTGGGTATGGGTGGCACAGCAGCCCATTGACCGAGGCGGCTAAAGTATGGCTAAAAAAATACTGCTGTTATTACTGATATTAATACTTTCACCATTTCTGGGCGGATACGGTATTCTGCACAACCAGGTTACTTACACTATCTCGCCTGAATATTTTACTAAGTTTAAATTTTACCAGTTTGACCTGGAGATATTTATATTAGGTGATCAGCGGGTAGGGGCTATGCTGGTTGGCATTTTGGCTACCTGGTGGGTGGGCTTGATTATTGGCTTAATACTGGGGGCATTATCGTTGCTATTTAATGCCCGGTTAATGTTTGGCCACTGGCTCAAAGCCCTGATGATAACAGTTGGGGCGGCAATAGTAGTGCCGGTGTTAGCGTTAGGTACGTGGCTAATTATACAAAGGCTGTCGCCATCGCCTGCAGAAACTGTTTACCTGCCTGCTTTTGTGCCTGAAGGAATCACTGTAGACGATACAATGGCTTTTACCGCTGTTGGCATTATTCACAATTTTAGTTACCTGGGTGGGTTGACAGGCCTTATTGCAGGCTGCTGGTATATGGTTTCTAAATACCGCAAATACAAAACGGTGCAGAATCAACTTTACGCTGAAAAATAAGTTTCGGGTAAACAAAAACTCTGTTTGCTAGTTAGAAACGGAATAGTAATTTTGACCGGTTTAAAAAAATAGCTGAATATGAATTTCCCCGAGAATTTAAAGTACACAAAAGACCACGAGTGGGTGAGCATTGATGGAAACATAGCCACCGCAGGCATTACCGATTTTGCTCAGGGCGAGCTGGGTGATATTGTTTTTGTTGAGATTGAAACAACAGGTGAAATACTGGCTCAGCACGAAGTGTTTGGAACAGTAGAAGCCGTAAAAACTGTTTCTGACCTGTTTATGCCCATTTCCGGGGAAGTGGTTGAGGTAAATCCGTTGTTGGATTCGAACCCTGAGTTGGTAAACTCTGACCCTTATGGCGAGGGATGGATGATAAAAATTGCTGTGAGCGATATGGCGCAGGTTACCGGCCTTATGAGTGCCGAGCAATACAAGGCGTTGATAAACGCATAAAATGCGTGTGTTTTTAAAATACCATAGAAATGCCCTTATATGGGCATTTTTAATTTTTGTGCTTTGTACAATGCCGGTTAGCGGTGTTGAACCATTTAAGCTGTTAAATCTTTTCTCTTTTGATAAGATAATACACATGGTTCTGTTTGCGTTCCAGTTCTGGTTCCTTGTAATCGGTATTATTAAGCAGCGTACATTCTCATACAAACGGAATCGCTCGGCCAGGCTGGCATTTATAATAACCAGCATTTA
>DASPJH010000555.1:0-9713 GCA_035628715.1 Bacteroidia bacterium | reverse complement strand
TATTGGTAAACGTTCATCCTGATGAGCCGCAAGCCCATGCCTTGTACGGCGATTTGCTGTTTGGCGACGGGCAGATTGCAAAAGCTGCGCAACAATATCAGCGTACCCTGGAGCTTAATGACAATAATTACAAAGTATGGCAGCAATTACTAGCTTGTTTTGAGCAACTGGGCGATTTTACCAAACTGGATAAGGAAAGTGATAAAGCCCTGGAGTTGTTCCCCAACCGCTTAATATTTTATTACTATAACGCCACTGCGGCCTTTCAGCAGGGCAATCATAAAAAAGCAGCAGCCACAGCCGAGGCTGGTGTAGATTTAGGTGTGAATGATAAACAGGTGAATGTTAGCCTGTATAACATTATTGGCAGCGCTTATTATAAACAGGCTAAGTACAACGAAAGCTATGCTGCTTTTGAAGAGGCACTAACTCTTGACCCAAATAACCTGCTGGTATTAAACAACTATGCGTATTACCTGAGCGAGCAAGGCGACCACCTGGAGAAAGCGTTAGCAATGTCAAAAAGGACTATTGAAATTTCTCCGAATAATCCGGCTTACCTGGATACTTACGGCTGGATATTATACAAAAGCGAACGGTATAATGACGCATTGGGATACATCCGCAAGGCGCTGGAGCTCTCTCCGGGAGATGGTGACATTATGGAGCACCTGGGCGATGTCCATTACCGTTTAGGCAACAAAGAAGAAGCAGCTAAATACTGGCAAAAATCAAAAGATAGCGGAAATGATTCCGTTCAACTTGACAGAAAAATAAATGAAGGCAAACTTTCCGATTAAACTACCCCTTAACCGTTGTTTCTTACTTGTAATCCTTGTTATCGGCCTAACTGTTGTTTCATGCAGGAGTAAAAAAAGCGCAGTAACCGGCATTAATAACAGCCAGGTAAACCGCGCGGTGAAACAGGAAGTTTTTGCTGCTATTGACAGTAACCGCGTGGATTTTGAATTTTTAGAGGCCAGTGCCAATTGTGATTATTCAGCTTCAGTAGTACCACTAAACGTTTCCCTGCGTATGGAGCGTAACAAAAGGATATGGGTTTCAGTAAACGCTGTAATTTTTGAAGCTGCACGCATACTTATTACCGAAGACTCTGTACATATAGTTAATTATCCTGAAAATTGGACTATGAGCCGCCCGCTATCTTTTATGAGCCAATATGTTGGTACCACACTCACAGTAGGACAAATACAGGATTTACTAATAGGCAATTCCATAATTATTCATGACGCGGGAACCACACTTGAACAGGTGCCGGATAACACACTGCTGCTGATGTCACGGTTAAAGCAGTATCTATTTTATGAAGTTATTAATAATGAAAACTTCAGGCCTACCGAAATTAAAGGCGATGAAGACCCTGGAACGCAGGAAGTGAAGGTGAGATATGATGATTTTACAGAGGTTAATAACAGGCTGATGCCCCGGTACGTCAACCTTTCGGCACTTACCAACACTCAAAACTTTAGCGCAACGCTTAAATATACCGATATTAGCACCGAACCAATATCCGATTTCCCTTTCAGGATACCGCCCGGCTATGAGCGTAAATAGGTGTTATAAAACAGTAATTTTTTTATTGCTGGTTATTTTTTTGCCATTTTCATTAAATGCGCAGAAGGGTAGCCGTAAAGACCTTGAAAAAAAGCGCAAGGAAAAGGAGAAGGAAATTAAGCTCACCAAAAAATTCCTGGAGCAAACCCGCAGCAAGAAAAAGAAGACACTGAATGAGCTTAATTTGCTAAATAAACAAATTAAAGCAAGAGAAGAATTGATAGTGACCATGGCCGATGAGATTGGTGCTATTGAAGACCAGATTGCAATCGAGTCAACCAACATAGAACGTCTAAACGGTGAATTAAAACGCCTTAAAGATGAGTATGCCGATATGGTATACCGGGCTTATAAAATGCGGGAAAGCGGTGATTTAACCTCCTATGTGCTTTCCTCTGACAATTTCAACCAGGCAATAAAACGGATAAAATATGTGCAACAGGTAGGCAGTGACCGGGAAAGGCAACTGGACCTGATTAAGTTTATGCAGGACAGTATACAGCGAAAGCTGGATAAATTAAAAGGCGTAAAAAAGGAAAAAAATGACCTGCTGGGGCTGAAAGAATCAGAAGCAGAAGAGTTGAAAGGCGATAAGAAAGAAAACGAAGAACTGGTAAAGGATTTAAAATCGCGTGAGAAGGAGCTGAAAAAAGAATTGCAGGAAAAAGAGAAGTCGAAGAAAAAGCTGGATGAACAAATACGGAAACTGATACTTGCCGAAATGAAGCCGCCAAAGCCTAAGGATTCTAAAAAGCCTGGTAAAGACGGAAAGAACACAAAAAACCCACCCAAAACAAATGAAATTGAATTAACCCCGGCAGGCGAAATATTAGCTAAGGAGTTCAGCGGAAATAAGGGCAAGCTCCCCTGGCCAATATCAAAAGGAGTAATAATACGCAAGTTTGGCACTTATCCTCACCCCGAGCTTAAAAATATAACCATTGATAATAATGGGTTGGATATAGCCACAGAAAAAGGTACTAATGCCATTTGCGTTTTTGAAGGAGAAGTACGCTCGGTATTCTCTATACCGGGAATGCAGAAAGCGGTAATGGTGAAGCACGGCAACTATTTCACCATATATGCACACCTTGACCAGGTAATGGTAAACCGTGGGGACAAAGTGAAAGCTAAACAAGCTCTTGGAGTAATATACACGGATACGGAAGAAGCAAAAACCATTTTGCATTTTGAGGTATGGCAAAACAGCAATAATTTAGACCCCGAACTTTGGCTGGCTAAAAAATAACGGCAACGAAGAAACCTCTACCCTTAAATGCAAAAACTGGCGGTAATTGATTGTGGCACCAATACTTTTCATTTATTGGTAGTTACCCTTAATAGCTCAGAAATAAATATTGCCGACCGTCTTCAAATACCAGTAAAATTGGGCGAAGGAGGTATTAATCGTCAAACTATTGTGCCAGCAGCCTTTGCCCGAGGTATCAGTGCTTTAAAAATTTTTTCCGACAGGATCACAGAAAATAAAGTAGATACAGTTGTGGCTTTTGCCACATCAGCCATCCGGTCATCCGATAATGGGGAAGAGTTTGTGCGTTTTGCCCGGAAGGAAACCGGAATTGAACTGGTAACCATTTCAGGGTTGCGTGAAGCCGAGTTGATTTTTAAAGGCGTATGCCATGCCTACCCGATGACTGATGAAAATGTGCTGGTAATGGATATTGGCGGTGGAAGCGTTGAGTTTATTATTGGAAACAGGGCAGGTATCAGCTGGCAGGGCAGCTTTGATATTGGTGCCGCCCGGCTGGTAGAAGAGTTTCATAAATCTGAACCGATAGACCCGGTAGAGGTGGAATCTCTTAACCTTTATCTCGACGGAAAACTGGACGAATTACATAAAGTGATACAACAGTTTCGGGTAAGTAAACTGGTAGGCTCTGCCGGTTCCTTCGACAGCATTTGTGAATTAGTGAATGAATTTTATCACCGCAGTTTGCTGAGTAATAGTGAAAAGTGGTGCGAAATACCTATGAATGAATATAAGACTATTCACCAGGCATTGCTGCAATCTAACCTGGAAGACAGGAAAAATATGAAGGGATTGGTGGATTACCGTGTTGAAATGATAGTGGTAGCGAGTTGTCTTATCGCATTCGTACTTCGGAAGTATTCTTTATCACACCTGTTTTGTTCGGTATATTCCCTGAAAGAAGGAGTGGTTTTTGAGAATTTGGATAGTTAGACTGAAAAAGAAAGACCGGCATCCCGCCGGGTCTCAAGGTTTCGGCGGCATCATCAGTAATCAGGCTGCTATTATTGGTCAGCTCAAAGTGTAAATATTATTCTCGTCGCAAGCCTGGATAAACCGGTGTATAACACTATTGTCCGGATAATAAATAGCTTTTGTGAAATGTTATTTCAATGAATTAATCCAGCCTGCAATCTTCATAGCATCTTCCTGCGGGACTTGTTTTTGAGGAAGCATTGGCGGATAGCCTGGCCAGTTTTCAGGCTTGGGGCTGTACATCAGCTGCACAATCTCCTCGTTTTTATAAGCTCTTTGGGCTATTTCTTTGTACGGGGGACCAATTAGTTTTTCATCCGCCTTGTGACAGGTTGCGCACGTGTGTCTAGTTAGTAACACACTTATCTCCTCCGGAATTTCAGTGAAAGATGGAATTTCAGTTGACTGACTGGAGGTGTCGGAAGTAATTCGTTTATTTTCATTTCCGCCACCGCAGGAAAATAAACCGGCTGTCAGTAAGCAAATAAGAATAGTAGTTTTTTTCATGAATTTATTGCCCATTTTGGGGCCTTGCCAAATAAAAAGAGAACTCAAAATTAATCTGAATTCTCTTTAAAGGAAAGAATTTGAAGAAACTACTTGTTGCTGTCGAGGTTAGCAGCGCGGCCCAACATAGTGTTGGTAAATCCGGGCAAACTGGAACCCTTAATAGAGTTTTTGGCGCTTGTATTAACAGACTTAAACGGGTTAATGCCTTTTAAATCAAAAAATACTACTAATAAGCCGGTAAAGATTACTGATAGAATCAATACATCTGAAAGAGCGGGAGCAATCATTAATAACATAGCAATTAGTTTTTTATTACAGCATGCAAGGTATTTGGGATATATTTTAAAAGAGCATTGGATTAAGCACTTATCCACCTGTTTTTTTCCTGATAGTATTTAATTTAGTACACAGGTAAAGGTTTAATAATAAATGTAAGCGGCTGTTTACTAATGTTTAAACATGGTTTTTTTATTTCCGGAATATGAGCTGCCACTATCTTTTTGATACGGCTATTTTGATAGTTTCTCTTTTTCGCTTCCGGCTGCAGCCCTTTTCAGGCCTTTCAGATTTTTATTGTCGAAATAGGCGACAGTAAGACCAAATACAATAATAGTATAGATAATTACATCGCTAAGCAGCGGTAAAATTAAAAATAACATAATAGGTGTTTAGGTTAGTTAACCCCAATGTAACGAATTTGCTATCGCAAATGTTACTTCACTCATCAGGTAGTCATACCTTTAGTAGCAAAACAATTGTAAATTAGACAGATAATTTTTTAAAATTTTTTACGTAAAAATTAAAATTTCCAATCGTTGAGGTAGGGAATAGAGTGGTAAGCTGTCAAATCAAACTGAGTAGGAACTACTGAGATGTAATTATTTGCCAGCGCCCATTCATCAGTATCGTCGCCCTGATCATTATTCACAAATTTCCCTGTAAGCCAAAAATATCGACGGCCGTTAGGATCCTGTCGTTCTTCAAAGTTTTCCGACCATTTTGCCTTGCACTGGCGGGAAATACGGACACCTTTGATATCGGCTTCCGATTTTACTTTAGGAAAATTAACATTCAGCAGGGTGCCGGGGGGTAAACCATGTTCAAGCACATTTTTTGCTATGGAAGTTACATATTTGGCTATCGGCTTGAAATTAGCATGATAGCTGTAGTCGCACAATGAAAAACCAATGGACGGTATACCTTCAATAGCCCCTTCAACGGCTGCTGACATTGTACCTGAGTAAATTACATTTATAGATGAGTTGGAACCATGGTTGATACCCGAAACCAGTAAATCGGGCTTACGGTGCAGCACAATATCAACAGCAAGCTTAACGCAATCAACAGGGGTGCCCGAAGACTGGTAGGCATCAATATCCCCGTAAAGATCAATTTTATCCAGCCGTAAGGGTTTTGATATAGTAATCGCGTGGCCCATTCCCGACTGCGCGCCATCAGGTGCCACTATTATCACATCACCCAGTGGCTTCATCAATTCAACAAGGTTACGTATTCCGGGTGCGGTAATACCATCATCATTGGTAACCAGTATTAAAGGCTTTGATTTTTTTGCCACAACAAAAGTTATAGGTTTTATTGATTGCCGTATCGATTAATTCAAGTGGTGCAGTCTGTTCATTAACAACAGATTTAAGCCTGGCCGGTAGGCCCTCCAAAATTCATAGGGAAATTGGGCAGCGAATCTTCCATGCGAATATCCCCAAAACTTTCTTCAAACTTTGCCACATTATCTCCCAGTGCCATAAGCAGGCGTTTGGCATGAGAAGGAGTAAGCACTATTCTTGATTTTACTTTGGCCTTCGGAACACCCGGCATCATACGTATAAAATCAATAATAAACTCTGAATGAGAATGAGTTATAATAGCTAAATTAGAATAGGTTCCTTCCGCCACCTCTTCAGTCAGTTCTATATCTATTTGCTGGGTTGTTTCCTGGCTCATTGTAATGTATTTATAATTAGATACAAATCTAATCCATTAAGGTTTTAAAGTTGCCTGAAATATGAACCTTTGGCGTTAAAATGCCAACAAAAAACCCACAAGCGGTTAGCTTGTGGGTTAATTATGTTAATTGACTGTGAATAGCTAAAGGCGAACGGCCAAAAGCTAAAGTCGTATTAGTCTTCTTTGGTTGCCATCAGCATATCGTATTCTTCCTGTGAGCCTACGATCATCTTCTCGTATTCGCGCAAGCCGGTACCGGCCGGTATCAGGTGACCTACGATTACGTTTTCTTTCAGGCCTGCCAGGTGGTCTACCTTACCTGCTATTGAGGCTTCGTTCAGAACCTTAGTGGTTTCCTGGAACGAAGCAGCACTCATCCAGCTTTGTGTTCCCAGCGAAGCTTTGGTAATACCCATTACTACCGGGCGGGCAGTAGCAGGCACAGCATCGCGGGCTTCCACAAGGGCCATGTCTTTACGCTTCAACATCGAGTTTTCGTCTCTCATCTTACGCATATTAACAATCTGGCCAACTTTCAGGTTAGATGAAGCACCGGCATTAGTAATAATCTTCTTATCGTAGATCCAGTCATTTTCCTGGTTAAAGTTCAGCCTGGTTACAGCTTCGCCTTCAAGGAAACGGGTGTCGCCCGGATCAGTGATTTCAACTTTCTGCATCATCTGGCGAACAATCACCTCAATGTGCTTATCGTTTATTTTAACGCCCTGCAGACGGTACACTTCCTGGATACCGTTTACGATATAACGCTGTACAGCGCTCGGGCCCTGTATACGCAGAATATCCTGGGGAGTGATGGCACCGTCGCTCAGCGGGTCACCGGCACGTACGTAGTCATTATCCTGAACAAGGATGTGTTTAGACAAAGGAACCATATACTTGCGCACTTCACCGTCTTTAGACTCTACCATAATCTCCCTGTTACCACGCTTGATACCGCCGTAGCTCACCACACCGTCTATTTCAGTAACAACGGCAGGATTGGATGGGTTACGGGCTTCAAACAATTCAGTAACCCGGGGCAGACCACCGGTGATATCCCTGTTACGTGAAGTAACGCGGGGGATTTTTATCAGTACGGTACCTGCTTCTACAGGGTCTTTATCGTCCACTACAATATGTGAGCCTACAGGAATGTTATAATCTTTAAGGATTTCACCCTTGTTGTTAACAATCCGGATAGAAGGAATTTTAGTTTTGTCCTTGCTATCAATGGTCACTTTTTCTTTATGGCCGGTTTGTTCGTCACTTTCCTCGCGGAAGGTGATACCTTCAATGATGTTTTCAAACTGGATTTTACCTGACTGGTCGGTAAGAATTACTGCGTTGAACGGATCCCAGGTACAGATTACATCACCTTTAGTAACCTTTTGACCTTCTTTCACGGCCAGGTGAGCGCCGTAAGGCACGTTGTTAGTAATGATGGTATTGCCGGTATTTTCGTCCACAATACGCACTTCGCCTGAGCGGCCTATTACCACATCTACTTCACCGTTGGGGTGATTGTATGATACTGTACGGATATCTTCAAAACGCACGATACCACCAAATTTAGCCAGTTGCTGTGATTCAGTAGCTGAACCTCCAGCCGCACCACCCACGTGGAAGGTACGAAGGGTAAGCTGTGTACCGGGTTCACCGATAGACTGTGCGGCAATTACACCTACAGCCTCACCTTTTTGAACCATGCGGCCAGTAGACAGGTTACGCCCGTAGCACTTGCCGCAAACCCCGTTTTTGCTTTCGCAGGTTAGTACAGAACGGATTTCAACTGTTTCAATTGCAGAAGCATCAATTTGTTTGGATATATCTTCATTAAGTTCGGTACCGGCCGTGCAAATTAATTCCCCGGTCATCGGGTCAACAATATCATACAGGCAGGTACGTCCCAGTATACGTTCAAACAGGCTTTCCACTATATCCTCGTTATCTTTCAGCGCTGAAGTTGGAATACCACGCAGGGTACCGCAATCTACATCGGTGATGATAACATCCTGTGCCACGTCATGCAAACGACGGGTAAGGTAACCCGCATCAGCTGTTTTCAGAGCCGTATCGGCCAAACCTTTACGGGCACCGTGGGTAGAGATAAAGTATTCAAGTACTGAAAGACCTTCTTTAAAGTTGGAGATAATGGGATTCTCGATAATTTCACCGGTTCCACCGCCTACGTTTTTTTGCGGTTTCGCCATCAATCCCCTCATACCGCCCAGCTGACGAATCTGCTCTTTAGAACCACGGGCTCCTGAATCCAGCATCATGTAGATAGGATTAAAGCCCTGATCGTCATTAGCCAGCTGTTTCAGAAGTGTATCAGAAATACGCGAGTTGATACGTGTCCAGATATCAATTACCTGGTTATATCGCTCGTTATTGGTGATGAAGCCCATGTTATAATTGCTCCATATTTCATCCACCTCTTCTTTGGCCTGGTCAATAAGCTTTTGTTTTTCCTGCGGAATATTAACATAAGCAAGGTTAAATGAAAGGCCACCTTTAAATGCATAGTGGAAACCAAGGTTTTTGATATCATCCAGAAACCTGGCGGTTTTTTGTACGCCAAATTCTTTCACCATGTCACCAATAATATCGCGAAGCGCTTTTTTGGTCAGCAGGGTATTGATATATCCAAAGCCGTGAGGAACCACCTGGTTAAACAGGATACGGCCTACGCTGGTTTCGATGATTTTTTCAACCAGTTGTTTGTTCTCACGCACTACCACTTTACATTTAACCATAGTGTGCAGTTCCACACGTTTTTCGTTAAAGGCAATAATGGCCTCCTCAGCGCCATAGAAGGTAATACCTTCACCGGGCACATTCCTTTCAGGTGTGCTGCGGCGCATTTTGGTAATATAATACAGCCCAAGTACCATGTCCTGCGATGGTACCGCAATAGGTGCACCGTTGGCAGGGTTTAGGATGTTGTGGGGGGCCAGCATTAATATTTGGGCTTCCAGTATGGCTGCGTTTCCAAGTGGAACGTGTACCGCCATCTGATCACCGTCAAAATCCGCGTTAAAACCTGTACATACCAGTGGGTGAAGCTGAATAGCTTTACCTTCCACCAATTTAGGCTGAAACGATTGGATACCCAGCCTGTGCAGCGTAGGAGCACGGTTTAGCAATACAGGATGCGCTTTCAATATGTTTTCCAGGATTTCCCAGATAACAGCTTCTTTGCGATCCACAATTTTCTTCGCTGATTTTACGGTTTTTACAATACCCCTTTCAATCAGTTTGCGGATAATAAATGGCTTAAACAGCTCAGCGGCCATACCTTTTGGCAAACCGCACTCGTGCATGTTAAGGGTAGGCCCTACCACGATAACCGAACGGCCCGAGTAATCCACCCTTTTACCTAACAGGTTCTGGCGGAAACGACCTTGTTTACCTTTAA
>DASPJH010000554.1:0-2262 GCA_035628715.1 Bacteroidia bacterium | reverse complement strand
GGAAGCATTAAACCCCGGCTATTTAAAAGCTGCCTGGCACTGGGATGTGGCAGGCCGTTTCAGCGAGCAGCTTACGGGGGCTGAACCGTATTTTGGATATTATATACACTTGCTAAAGACAGAACATTTCGTTCACTGGTTTTTTATTGCAGGGGCCGGGATATTGTTAGGCCTTTTCAGTATAGATGAAAGAATACGCAAAGTTACTGTATTTGCCTCCTGTTCAGCCTTGTGCTTTATCGTTATTATATCCTCTGCAAAAACCCAGATGCTGTGGTACGAGGCGCCGGTTTACCCTCTCGCAGCGTTACTTGTGGCTGCGGCGGTATATTGGCTGATAGATGTTTTGCAATCGCTGATAAAAAACCTGGTGTTCAACTTTATACCTTATTTATTAATAATTAAGCTGATTTTTATTCCTTATAAAGAGATTTTAAATTCTGTAAATCCCCCGCGTTTCAAAGCCAACTGGGAGCCGGAAGCGCAAGCGTTGAACCTATACCTGATGGATGCCTACAAATCAGGCCGCAACCTGGATGGCTACAATTGGGTGGATGATGACTGGTATAACCCTTACATCTATTTCCACGTAAAGATGTTTGAAGAAAACCGGGGGCAAGTTATCCAACAAAAGCACCTGGATTCTTTAAATGCCAGGGAAACAGTTATTGGATTTTTAAATACTGTTAAACCTGAAATTGAAAAACGCTACCAGTTTGATGTACTGGAAGAGAAAGAATTTGTGAAGGTATACAGGATAAAAGGTAGAAAAAGACGATAATAATTCCGGTTATTAACCCTGCAAATTACTTTCAATCTCCTGTATCATCTCCCGGTATTTTGATGCCTTTCCGGGGTTCAGCTCTGCAAGCCTTTCATAGGTAGAAATAGCCCTTTCAAACAGGTTTTGCGAGAGGTATATTTTAGCCAGGGTTTCCGTGGCCAAATCGTCCGCAGGGGTATCGCTTTCTTTTGATTTTGCCGCGGGGTTGTAAAATTCAGCCTTAGGCCTGCTGATGGTGGGGTTTATCTTGATAAACTTATCAATAATATCATCCACCGATGATTTTTTAGCGGGTGCAGCCTCTGTAACAGAAGTTACTTCAGTTTTTTTTTCTTCCTCTACCGCTGGTTGCGCCGCCGGAGTAGCCATATTGGCTACGTGTTCAGTTTTTTTTTCCTCTGCGCCCTGTAGTTTTTTCAGTTGAGCCAGCCATTCAAAAAAGGTTCCGGGCGTTACCAGCACCGGTTTTTCCTCTTCCTGCCGGGGTTCCACCTGCGCAGGAGCCACAGGTTCTTCCCTTTTCTCCAGTTTAAAAGCTATGGGAACTTCTATTTCTTCTTTTGCAATCCGGGGTTCGTCAATAAGTTCCCGCTCAATGGTGGATGCTACAATTTCTTTTTCTTCTTCCTGGGGGCCGGTTTGCTCTATGGCGGGTTCCGCCACGGTTTCCTCGGCTTCCAGCTCTACCGGCTTACCGCTTTCGGCTTCCAGTATGGCTATTTTATTTTCTTCCTCTTCCTCCGGAAGCTCGTCTTCATCTATTGCAAACAGGGGTGCCAGTTCATGATCGTCTTCTTCATCAATTATAATGGATGAATAAATATCTTCGGTAAGCAACTCATCAACAGGAGTAGTTATTTCAGACGAATCGCTCACTTCATCGGCTATGTCCCGGGTTGCTTCTATACTGGGCTCTTCTGCCCCAGCGACTTCAACCGGGGCATTTGCAGTTGAATCAAAGCTCTCAAATTCAACGGTAAGATCTTCCTGTTCACCCGTTGAAGTCCCGAATATTTCATCATAAGCAGAGGCCAGCTTTTCAGCGTCCGAAAGCGTTTTCTCAGCAGCTGTATCGGCTTCATCTTCGTCATTTGTTTTTGGGGTAAAGGGAGCTTCAAATGCTGTTTCCCTTTCTGCTGTAAGTTCAGCAGCATGAATATTTGCGGGAGCTACCGGTTGTTTCTGTTTAAGCGCTTCGGTAAGGGTTGGCCCGGGTAGTTCTTTTTCGTCAATATTTACCAGTTTATACAGCAGCTTGCGTTCACCGGCATACATAGATGCCTGTTTCAATGCGGTATCAAATCCGGGACTTTTCAGGTTGTGCGCGGTACGGGCCAGTAGCAGCCAGGCATTATTAAAATAAGGATATTCAGCCACCACCATTTCCAGGTTGGTTTCTGCTTCGGCGTTCAGCTCAAACGGCTTGCGCAGGTACGACGATATTTTTTGCGAGCTTACCAATTAATTACTGCTTTATT
>DASPJH010000553.1:0-3077 GCA_035628715.1 Bacteroidia bacterium | reverse complement strand
CTTGCCGACCGCAGCAAAATTGAAAAATACGGCCTGATAGGCTCGGTTATGGATTACCCGGCCACCAACTTCCGCCTTGACCCCGCCAAACAAACCAACTACTTTACAGATAAACCCGGCCCCTATGATGATTGGGCTATTGAGTACGGTTATTCAGTTGCGACTGAAAGTCCGGCTGGTGAAAAAGAACGTTTGGAAAGGATACTGGCCCGTAGTACTGAACCCGCCCTTACTTTTGGTAATGATGCCGATGATATGCGTTCGCCCGGTAAAGCTATCGACCCGCGCGTAAACGTTAATGACCTGAGCAACGATGCTATATCCTATTCTATCGAGCGTATGCAGCTTTCGCAAAAAATGCTGGATAGCTTGAAAACCAAATACACCAATAAAGGCAAATCATATCACGAGCTGAAGACTGCTTACTTTGTTATCACATCGGAATATGTAAACGCGGCTTCAGCTATATCCCGCTATATAGGCGGCGTGTATGTAGACCGTGCCATGGCCGGGCAACAGGGCGCTACACAGCCATACACACCTGTAAAATATGAAGACCAGAAAAAAGCCATGAAGGCGCTTTCTGAACACATCTTCTCAGCAAAAGCACTGGGCGCTCCCAACACCCTGTATAACTACCTGCAAAGCCAGCGCAGGGGTTTCAACTTTTTCACTACAACTGAAGACCCTAAAATCCACGAGCGCGTAGAGCTTATCCAGGAAATTATGCTGGATCACCTGCTGCACCCCAACGTGATGGGCAGGCTTACCAACTCGCGCCTGTACGGTAACAAGTACAGCGTGAACGAAATGGTAACCGACCTTACCGATGCTATTTTCAAAGAAGATATCAACGGCAGTGTAAATACCTTCCGTCAAAACCTGCAGATTACCTACGTTACTGAACTGGCCAATATCGTCAACGATAAAAACCGCTACGATAACATCAGTAAATCAGCAGTGCTTGCCAATATGAATTCTATTATGACCCAGATGAAACTGGCGCTTACAAAAGGTGATGCTGAAACCAAAGCCCACCGCCAGCACGTAATTTTCATTATTGAAAAAGCGCTGGATAAAGAATAAGCCTTTACAAATATTAATGAGTGCCTCTATGTGTATACATAGGGGCATTTTTATTTTCAGGGATGTTTAACTCCTGTAATTTGTATATTGCCCCCTGAAATCAAACTTCATTTTGGAATGTTTGTTCTTACCTTTAATGCCCATGGAAATCATTAAAAACTCACGCAGGGAATTTATTAAAACCGCCGCTGTAGTAGGCGCAGGTGCTGCCATACTACCCAGCTGGGCCTGCAAAACAAGTAAAAACGCTTTAATAGCTTCTCCGGCTATTTATCCTGCCGGCGATGGATTTATCCAGGAACCTCTCCCCTATGCGTATGGTGCGCTTGAACCTCATATTGACGCCCGTACCATGGAAATTCATTATACCAAACACCATGCAGCCTATATAAAGAACTTAAATGCAGTGGTAACTCATAAAGAGATTGCTGCCAAATCACTGGAGGAGATACTGCAAAGGGTTTCCAAACTGCCTGAGGACATTAGAACTACAGTTCGTAACAACGGTGGCGGGCATTGGAACCATACCTTCTTCTGGAAGATTATGTCGGCACCTACAAACTCTGCTCCCCAAGGCGAGTTGCTGGAAGCCATCAACAAAGGCTGGGGCGGACTGGAAACCTTTAAAACCGAGTTTGAAAAGGCGGCCAGTACACGTTTTGGATCAGGCTGGGCATGGCTGGTGAAAACCAAAAAAGGACTGGAAATCACCTCTACAGCCAACCAGGATAACCCGCTGATGGATGTTTCCGACGTGCAGGGAATCCCTGTTTTAGGAGTTGATGTTTGGGAACACGCCTACTACCTTCATTACCAGAACCGCCGCGCAGACTACCTGAAAAATTTCTGGAACGTGGTTAACTGGTCCGAAGTGCAGGAACTGTACAGCAAATAGTTACTAGTTACCAGTTATTAGTTACCAGTGGTTAATTACTTGTGTTTAGTTAGTGGCTTCATTTAAAACACTAATAACTAATAACTTGTAACTTATAACTTTGACTAATATTTTTTTGCATCTGATAAACTCCTGTTTTATCTTTGCACTCCCAAAAACGGTGGTTATAGCTCAGTTGGTTAGAGCGCCAGATTGTGGTTCTGGAGGTCGTCGGTTCGATCCCGATTAGCCACCCACCGTATACAAGCCCCTTAATTGGGGCTTTTTTTATTTCCTTAATGCTGAAGAACAGAGTACTTCTGCTACTGTGGCAAGCACGTCCAAAACACTCCTTTCATCTTTTCAAATCATTCTGGAAAAACCAAACAAAAAGCCACCGGTGGTTTGCCCCGGTGGCTAAAATTTTAAAATAAATTTATAATTACCGGAGGCTATTCTCCACGTAGTATTTCATAGCACTGCATAAAAACTTGTTAAAGCCCTCCGGCGCGCCTTCATAAAAACGCGAATCGTTTACATACAAATCTCCCAGGCCTGCATAAGCATCCGCAAGGTGCTCGTTTGTTACCGCCCCGTTCCACATCTTTTGTATATGCGCGTAGTGCCGGGCCACCTGCGCCTGCACACGCTCGTCCGAGGGCTCCAGGTGCATCAGTGCCATCAGTGCATTGGCTACCTCCTCCCCTTCTGCCTTCAGCACCTCCAATTGCTCTTTCGTTAGCTTGCGCAATCCCGCCTCAGATTTCTCTACTTTCTCCCGGCCATACTTTTCAATAGCCTCTTTACGGTAGGCTTCTCCCTTTTCTTTAGGGAAACCCGCATATAATTCTTCGTTCGTTAGCATTTTTTGTTCTCCTTTCAATTGTAAAATGGTTTTGTCAATTGTGGTAAGCAGTTCGGTTATACGTGTCCGTCGTTCTGCAAGTGCCGTCTTGTGGTTTTCCAGTGCCGCCAGGTAATCAAAGTCCGGCTCATCCAGTATTTCCGCTATGGCCTGTAGCGGGAAATCCAGCTCCTTGTAAAAAAGTATCTGCTGCAGCCTTAACAGCTCTTTTTCGCCGTACTGCCTGTACCCCGCGGCGGTGCGGACAGACGG